>JAEWBT010000076.1 GCA_023391015.1 Bacteroidota bacterium | reverse complement strand
CTCCAAGACATTCGCGACCGCATTCCCGAACTGCGCAATCAGCTGGGCCGCCGGGTGAAAAACCAATTGCGCCGTGTGCCGGAACTCAGCTTTTATTTAGACGACTCGCTGGAGCGCGCCTTTAAGATGGAAGCTCTTTTTGACGAAATCCGCAAAGAGCGCGAAAGCCGCGAAGCAGATCAGAAAGATGACGCATCTTAAAGATTTCCGGAAAATCCAGTCATGAATTTTTCTTTTGTGCGGCGCGTGGCAGGCCGGTACTTGCGGGGCAAAGGCTCGGCCAATGCCGTTCCCATCCTGTCGCGCATCAGCATGGTGGCTATTGCAGTGGGCTGTGGTGCGCTGCTGATTTTGTTTTCCGTATTTAACGGTTTCAACGCGGTGATAGACGAGTTCTACACCGCTTTTTATACCGACCTGCGCATTCGCCCAAAGACCGGCAAAACATTCTCTTTTTCCCCGCAGCAATGGCAGCTTTTAAAGGAAAACAAAGCCATCCTGGAGGTCGCGCCAGTGCTGGAAGACCGGATGCTGGCTGCCGGCGAAGGTGATGCCAGCGTAGTTACCGTTCGCGGGGTGGATGCGCGGTATTTCCGGGTGGCTGCCCTCAAAGACTACATTCGCTACGGGACGGATACGGTCAGCGATGCCCACGGGATTCCAAGCGCACTGGTGGGCATTGGCGTAGCAGCGCGGCTGGGCCTTTCCACCGATAATGTGTTCAGCCAGTTACACCTTTACGCCCCCCGTGCCGACGCACCGGTAGGGGGTATTTCCAACCCGGCAGAAGCTTTCCAGACCGAAACGCTTTTGCCGGGTGGCATCTTTTCGGTGGAAAGCGATATTGACGAGCGCTACCTGCTGGCTCCGCTTTCGGTTGTCCAGAATCTGTTGGATGCCGGAGACGAACTGTCGCAGATAGATATGAAGGTGCAGCCCGGCCTTGTTGAAAAAACCGCACAAAGCCTGCAGATGGCGTTGGGAAAAGACTTTGTGGTGGAAGACCGGCGGCAGCAAAATGCAACTTTTTACAGCATCATGGCGGCGGAGAAGTGGACGATGTACCTGATTTTGCTGCTCGTCTTGCTCATCGCGTCGTTCAACCTTGTGGGGGCGCTTTCGATGTTGGTGTTGGAAAAACAAAAAGATGTGGCCATTCTGCAGGCAATGGGTGCAGACAATGGCACCGTGCGCAGCATCTTCCTCTTGGAAAGTGTACTGTGGAGCCTCGTTGGAGGGATTTCCGGAATTGTGATTGGCGCTTTGATCTGCCTCGGTCAACAGCAATTCGGGTGGATTAAACTGGAAGGCGGCTTTTTGATTGAAGCCTATCCGGTGGCTTTGCAGGCCCGCGACATTGTTGTGGTTTTCCTCACAGCGCTGGGCCTTGGCCTGGCAGCAGGACTGCTGCCTTCCTGGCGGGCTGCGCGGCAGCAGTATGGCATTTTGAGATGATGTTTTCCGGAAAATCGGTCTGGTTTTTTTAGGAAACCCAACCCAGCGCAGCAGCCAAAACCAAGAGCACGCCAGCCCCAAACAGCAAAAAGGAACTGGTTTTTTGCAGGTATAAAATCCGGCGCAACGTCAGCTTTTTGCGGATGCTGTCGGCAGCAAACACTTTTAGGAAATCCAGGCCCAAGACCAAGCCCAGGCAAGAGCCGAAGAATACAATCCGGAACAAGGTCTTTTGATTGGCCACAGCTGCTGCTGCTGCCAGCCAGTTGATAACTACGCCAGGATTGATGGTATTAATCAAAAAACCGCTGCTGAAAATCCGGATGTAGTGACCACTGGTGATCACCTGCACACCGCGACGGGGGCGTTTGGGTTTAAATTTCTTTAAAAAGCCAATCAGGCCAATAACGATGAGCAGCACCCCACCGCCATAGGCCAGCCATTTCTGAAACCGGTGCAACACCTCCAGCCAAGGCGTGGCCAGGTTGGCCACCGTTACATAGAGAATATCGCTCAGGGAAACGCCCAACACAAATGCCAGCCCCGTTTTGTAGCTATGGTTCAGGCTGTAACGGATAATGGCAAACAGCGTTGGCCCGACCGATATGGCCATAAAAAGGCCCAGCGACAAACCGCCGATTAGGGCGCCGGTTATATCCATCACAGGGTTGGGCTACGGGTTAACAATAGACAATATTAAGCGCTTGCCCTCAAAGGCAGCTATACAGAGAGAATAATTTCCGGAAAAAGGCTTTATTCTCAAGGGGTTAGAAAATCCGGAAAAAGGATTTTGCTTTCCGGAAACAAAGGAGATTTCTTTAGTCCTGCTGCCTTGTGGCGGTAAGGGTGCGCCCGTCCCCTTGCAGGGTGATTTCCACATCCACCCTACCGGCGGGCAAAAGCGCCTCTGCGCGACTGGGCCATTCCACTAAAACCAACGCGTCTGGCGCTTCCAGCAACTCTTCCAGTCCGGCTTCATAGGCTTCTGAAGCATGGCGCAGGCGGTAAAAATCCATGTGATATACCGGCTGGCTGGTTTCGGTTTGGTATTCGTTCACAAGCGAAAACGTGGGGCTGCTCACGGCGTCGGTCACGCCAAGCTGGCGGCACCATTCTCGTATCAAAGTGGTTTTGCCCGCGCCCAGGTCGCCGGAAAAAGTGCATACCGAAACCGCATGGGCCCATTGGCGAAGCTGATAAACAACCTTTGGAAGCTCCTCCAGTTTGTAGGAAATTTGTAGGACGGGCGGCTGCATGGCTGCAAAGAAACAAAAACCGGCCGCTACCGGAAACCGAAAGGCAACGTTTCCTTTTCCCAAAAACGTTTTGAAAAATGAATCAATCTCACACGCTGGAAGTATCGGGCATGACCTGCGCTTCCTGTGCCAACGTTATCACCAAAAGCCTTCAGAAAAAAGGGCTTTCCAACGTGGCCGTAAACCACGCAAGTGGCGAGGTCTATTTTGAGACCATAGAAGCCGATCCGCCGCTTACCGATATCTACGACGCTATCGACGGACTGGGCTTTAAAACCCTGCGCCCGATGGCCGAAGAAGGCGAAGTCTCTGCCCACGATAGCCACGACGCCCACGACCACGGCAACCTCTCCGACCGGCTCCTCCCCATCTGCGTGGCGCTCACGATTCCACTACTGGCGCATATGTTTTCGAATTGGCCCCTGCTGCACAACGTTTGGTTTCAGGCAGCGCTGGCCACGCCGGTTTTCATCATTGGCTGGATTGTGTTTGGAAAAAGCAGCATCAATTCCTTGCGCCACGGCGCGCCCAACATGAACGTGCTGATTTTGCTGGGCGCAACGGCGGCCTTCGGCTATTCGTTGCGCAGCCTTTTCGGCGACGCCCATCAGTACATGTTTTTTGAAACCACGGCCTCGATCATTACCCTTGTGATGGCCGGCAACTGGCTGGAACACCGCACCGTGAAGGCCACTACCAAAAGCATTGATGCCCTGACGAAGCTGCAACCGCAGGTGGCCCGCCGCGTAACGGTGGATGCCCAGGGGCGCGAAACCGTGACCGAGGTGGACGTTAAAAAGCTGCTTGCCAACGACCTGATCCGGGTGGCAGAAGGCGAGGCCATTCCGGCAGATGGTGTGGTAGAGAAGGGCGACTTGCAGGTGGATGAGAAAATGATTACCGGCGAGGCCCTGCCCGCTCACCGTCCGGCGGGCGAAGCTGTAACAGGCGGTACACTGGTGGTGAATGGTGCAGCACTGGTTCGGGTGACGGCAGTAGGGAGAAATTCTGTTCTTGCCCGCATTGTAGAGATGGTGCGGCAGGCGCAGGCGGCGCGGCCCCCGCTGCAAAAACTGGCCGACCGGATTTCTGCCATCTTCGTTCCGGCGGTGCTGGGGATTGCCATCCTAACCTTGCTGGTAAATTACTTTATCGTGGATTTGCCCTTTGCCCAAAGTATGTCGCGGGCCATTGCCGTGCTGGTGATTTCGTGTCCATGCGCGATGGGGTTGGCCACGCCGGCGGCCATTGCAGTGGGCTTGGGCCGGGCTGCGCGGATGGGTATTCTGGTGAAAGGCGGCGACACGCTGGAGCGCATCAAAACCATCAAAACCATTGTGTTTGACAAAACCGGAACGCTTACTACCGGCGACCTCCACATCACGTCTGTAGAAACAGCAGGAATTGGGGAAGATGCCCTTCAAAACATTGTGGTAGCGCTGGAAAGCCACTCGGCACACCCGATTGCAAAGTCGGTTTTGGCGCAGTGGACAGCGACCGAAAACGTGGCCTTGTCTGATATTTCAGAAATCAAAGGCCACGGGATGCAGGGAAATCTGGCCGGCGCGGAGTGGAAACTGGGCAAAAAAAGCTGGGTCTCGCCAAACGCCGGACCGGAGAATTTTGACCTCTACTTATCCGAAAACGGACAGTTTCGCGGTGCTATCAGGCTGGAAGATCAACTGCGGCCCGATGCGGCGGCCACTATCCAAGTGTTGAAAGACCAGGGCTATCACACCGTACTGATTTCCGGCGACCGCGTAGAAAAATCTGAAAGTGTGGCGGCGCTGGTGGGCATTGCAGAAGTGCACGCCGGACAAACTCCCGAAGGCAAAGCCAGCCTGCTGGACGGACTTTTGCAGAAAGGCGGTGTGGCAATGGTGGGCGACGGGATCAACGATGCGCCTTCGCTGGCCAAGGCTACGGTGGGCATTTCCCTCAGCGAAGCTTCCCAAATTGCGGTGCAGTCGGCGCAGATTATTCTTTCTGGAAACAAATTCAGTGTGTTGCCGCAGGCATTGAAGCTGGGCATCTACACCGAGAAAACCATTAAATCCAACCTGTTCTGGGCCTTTCTCTACAACGTGATCGCCATTCCGGTGGCGGCGGCGGGCTACCTCAGCCCGACGTGGGGCGCGGGGGTGATGGCGCTCTCAGATGTGGTGCTGGTGCTGAACAGCTTGTACCTCGGCGTACGGCGATTGCGGTAAAAAAATAAAGAGTGGGTGTGTTGCCTGCTTTTCCGGAAAACGGGCATCCTCCGGAAACGTTTGTTTGAAGGCCAGCGGCAGAAAAGTGCTTCCTTTTCGGGCTCTTTTGGCCTTTTTCCCTATCTTAGAGTTAGCATCGGTTGCGGTCGGTAAGGACTTTAAAGCGAATTAAGCTTACTGGAGCACTCTGGTAAGTAACTTAAATTCCATTAAGTTGTGTTCATAGAAAATTCGGCGTGCGTTTGCTAGCCCCGGAGGGGCGACAGGATTATAGAAAAAACCCTGTCGAAAAGGAGAAGAACCCTGAAAAGGCGATAGGATACCGGCAATCCTTACACCCTTTCAGGGCTGTGGTTTCTAAAAAATGTTCTATTGCTATAATCCTATCGCCCCTTCGGGGCTGCTGGCGATACCGCTTGCGGGAAACAATACCGCTTAGGGGAGCCGACGGCGGTTGATTGGGGAAAAGGCTCTTGATCACCTACAAGAAAGAAGACCTTGTCCCCAATTTGTATAATCAGGCTGGGCTTCTTGCTTGGCTCTTGGTGACCATCGTGTCGAAGGGCTGCTTGTTGAAAAATATCCAGTGCGCTTTGTTGGAAAGCAAAGCGTACGCTGATCCTCCCAACCCGTTCAGAAACAGGCGCTCTGAAACCAGATTGCGCCTAAACTGGCATTTATCCGATAAATTCGCAATTCCTATGAACAAAAAGCAAATTTTATCTGCCGCTGTGTTGGTGCTGGGTGCTGGATTTGCCGCCTGCAACAGCAGCCGGAAAATGAATGCTGCTGGTCCCAAAAGCGATTGCAACTATGCGAGTGCCGGATCTGCAACGATGAATCTGACACCGCAGGCTGCTGCCCTGATTTCCGGAACAGACCTGCCCAAAGAATACTCGGTTTTAAAAGCAGAGAATGAAAAAGCCTTTTTTGCTGCGGTGAAAAAGGAGGGTGGAACGGCGGCTATCCAACTGCCTTTGGGCTGCCGGAAATTCCTGCTTTCCTTATCGGAAACCATGAGCCCCCAAATGGCGGAGCGTTATCCGGATCTGGTATCCCTCAAAGGCGTGAGCGAGAACGGAGCAGACCTGCGCCTGGACTGGGATGGCACCTCAATGCGTGGCCAGATTATTGAAGCCGGAAAAAGTTTTCTGCTGGAGCCACGAACCGATGTGGGTGCTCATGTGTATATCCTTTACAACAAAGACAACGCAACGACCCCGCGCCGTCCTTTTGAGAAAATGGTTCCACCAAGTAACAACCGGCTGGAGCGAATGAAAGACGTTCAAAGATAAACAAAGCCTAAAACCCAAAAATGAAAAAACAAATCCTCTCGCTGGCCTTTCTGGCGGCGACCACCATACCCGCCTTTGCCGGCGGGGCGGCCTTTTGGACGCCAAGCGAACGCACCGGCGAAAAGTCCCGCATCGAAGCCGAATCGTATCTGACATACCAACTGCGTTTTGCTGATATGGCGAATGCGCTCCGGAAAGCAACGCAGAACCCGCAGGGGGCGGTAGCCATTTCGCTTCCTGTGCCCGACGGCAGCAACAAGACGTTTTTGGTTTGGGAAACCCCGATTTCCACCGGTGATTTTTACCAAAAATATCCTGACCTGCTCACCTATACCGGAACGCAGAAAGACAATCCGGCGGTAACGGTAAAAATAGACGTGGGCGAAGGCGCTTTCCATGCCATGATTCTGGATGGCACGGCGCAGTATTTCATTGACCCTTTTTCGCTGGCTAACGACGGCAGTTATATCGTTTATGACCGCAAGGCTATGAATCCCGACGCTCGCGAAAAAATGCGTTGCGAACTGGATGCCGTGGCAAAAGCTGTTCCGGATCCGGCTCCCAATCCGGCTGCGCTGCTGACGAATGGCGCTGTGAAGCACACCTACCGGCTGGCCCTGGCCTGCACAGGCGAATATGCACGGGCGGCCACCGGCCTCTCCAACCCTACGAAGGTGCAGGTGCTGGCCAAGATGATTACCACAATGAACCGCGTGAATGGGATTTATGAAACAGAACTGGCTGCTACGATGCAGCTGGTTCCCAACACCGACACGCTGATTTTTACCAATGGCGCGACCGATCCTTATACGAACAGCAACAGCAGCGCTATGCTGGGTGAAAATCAGGCTGTAGTTGATGCCCGCATTGGCAGTGGTAACTACGATATTGGTCATGTGTTTTCGACCGGTGGTGGTGGTGTTGCAGCGTTGGGGTCCCTGTGTAATAACTCTACTAAAGCCCGTGGCGTAACCGGCTCCTCAAGCCCGGTAGGTGACCCTTTCGACGTGGATTTTGTTGCCCACGAGATGGGCCACCAGTTTGGCGCGCAACATACTTTTAATGCAGGGACGGGGGGAAGCTGTGGTGGGGGTAACCGCAGTGGTTCCAGCGCCTATGAGCCGGGGTCTGGCTCTACCATTATGGCGTATGCGGGCATTTGCGGCAGCTCAGACAACCTGCAGCGCAACAGCGACGCCTATTTCCATTTTAAAAGTCTGGACCAGACTACTACCCGGATCTCGCAGGTGCCTACCTGTGGCACATCTACCAACACCGGCAATCCCATTCCGGCGATTGCGCAAGCGCCTGCTACCTACAACATTCCGTGGTACACCCCTTTTGAGCTTACAGCCCCTACCGTTTCCGGAACAGGTGTTACATACTCCTGGGAGCAGGATGATTTGGGAAGCGCTTCCTCCTACAACACTGCGGACACTGCGGGCCCTGTCTGGCGTTCCAATACTCCCACATCGTCGCCAACGCGGGTATTTCCTGCAATGTCCCGGTTGCTGCTCAACCTGCCGGGCTTGATTGGCGATCGCCTGCCCACAGTAGGTCGTACAACCACTTTCCGCCTTACAGTCCGGGATGTGCGCAACGGTACCGGCACATTTGCGATTTCCAACAGCGACCTTGTAAAAGTGCAGTCCATCAAAGCTGCTGATACCTTCAAGATTACCAACCTGCTGCTTTCAACCGACACCCTTACCGGCGGCGGACAGAAAACCATTACCTGGAACGTATCCAACTCTACGGCCGCTCCGATTAACTGCAACGCGGTGGACATTTATTATTCCGTGGATGGCGGGCAGACCTTTCCTTACACGTTGGCAAGCAATGTCCCTAACACCGGCTCGGCAACCGTAACCATCCCCAACATTACGACTGTCAATGGCCGCATTAAGCTGAAGGCCTCCAACAGCATTTTCTTTGTCATTAATCGTGCACTGCTGCGCACCGAGTTTGACCCGTCCAGCATACATAATGTTTCCGGTGCGGAGAAGCTGGTAAAGGTGTATCCGGTACCGGCGAAGGATGTAGTGAAACTGGAAATTCCCGGTAATCTCTCTTCTGTAAATGCCGTGCTGTATAACAATATGGGCCAGCAGGTTTGGAAGGGCCGTTTTGAAAGTGGCGTGAACACCTTCCCGGTAGCGGCTTTGCCAGTAGGGGCTTATTATTTCCGCCTGCAAAATGTGGAACAAGGCTTTGCGGAAACCACTTCGTTTGTGGTACAATAAGGTTTGAAATTTTCCGGAAATATTGGCTTCTATTTCCGGAAATCTATAAAGCAGGGAGGGCCGGCGC
>JAEWBT010000053.1 GCA_023391015.1 Bacteroidota bacterium | reverse complement strand
ACGCGGCGGTGTACCGGTTTGAGACCATCGCGAACGTCGGGCAAAGCGCGGCCTACGATCACCGACATAGAATAGTCGATATAGGCCGTTTTCATCTGTTCCTCGATGTTCACCTTGACGATCCGGGAGGGCTCTTCAAGGTTGTTATCGATGGATTCAGGGATATGATTATCAGACATTAAGATGTATTCAAAAAGACCTTGCGAAGATACGAAAAATAAGCCATTTTTTCGGTATTTTACCCTACTCAACCGCTAGTTTTTTGTTTTAAAGAAGGGTCTATTAATTTTACATAATAAATATTACGAATCAAATCTAATCCAGAGTGATGTTCCTACTTTCGCCGTGTGAAACTGCTCTTAACCAATATTCAGATTTTAGCTGGCATTCATCCCAATTCTGAAAAGCTGCTCTCAGGTGTTGCGATGGACGCTCTACCTACGCTCTCCAACGCCTGGTTATTATGCCAAGATGGTCTGATTGAAGATTTCGGCACAATGGACGCTCTGCCGGAAATCAATACCGATAGCACAATAGACTGCTCCGGCAGGATTGTTCTGCCTGCTTGGGTAGATTCTCACACGCACCTCGTATTTCCCGACACCCGCGAAAATGAATTTGAAGATCGCATCCGTGGACTGAGCTATGAAGAAATTGCCCGTCGCGGTGGTGGTATCCTGGCTACCGCCGCTAAAACAGCGGGCGCATCAGAAGACTTTCTGTTTGAGAACGCTTTTGAACGCCTCCGGCAGGTTGTCAAACAAGGTACAGGGGCCATTGAAATCAAATCTGGCTATGGCCTGACGCCTGAAACCGAACTTAAAATGTTGCGTGTGATTCGTCGTCTTCGCGAAGTGTCACCCATTCCGGTACGTAGCACCTTCCTGGCGGCCCACGCCTACCCTGTCCATTTCCGGGAAAACCGCGAAGGCTATATACGCCAAATCATAGAAGAAATGCTACCGCAGGTCGCCGCAGAAGGGTTGGCCGAGTACATGGATGTCTTTTGTGAAAAAGGATTCTTCTCGGTAGAAGACACCGACCGGCTGCTGGAAGCAGGCTGGAAGTACGGACTAAAGCCCAAAATTCACGCAAATCAGCTTCACCATTCAGGCGGTGTGGAAGCCGGGGTACGCAACAATGCCATTAGTGTGGATCATCTGGAATGCGTAGGCGAAACCGAAATTGCAGCGCTGAAAGGCAGCCAGACTATGCCGGTATTACTGCCCGCAGCAGCCTTTTTCCTAGGCATTTCCTACCAACCCGCCCGGGCTATCATAGATGCTGGCCTACCCGTCTGCCTGGCCTCCGATTACAATCCCGGCTCGTGCCCCTCCGGAAATATGGCTTTCCTGCTGACGCTGGCTTGCACACAACTCAAGATGACCCCCAACGAGGCCATCAACTCCATCACCCTTAACGGGGCCGCCGCTTTGGAATGGAGCGCTGAACTGGGTAGCATCGCCAAGGGCAAAAGAGCAAATCTTATCATCACCCGCCCCATGCGGTCGGTAGCCCTCCTCCCTTATGACTTTGGCAATAATCCGGTGGCGCAAATGATCCTGAACGGCAGGGTTTGGGAATAAAAATTCAGCTTGTCTCCCCGTTTCAAGCCTGAAATTGTAAGAGGAGCGGCTTGATTTTCCGGAAAATTCCGGAAAATCAGGCCGCTCCTCTTTAAAATCTAACCACACTTTTTAATCAGCCAACACACCCCGAAGCGTAGCTTGAGTAGCATCATTGATCAAAACTGTTGCGTAATCGCCGGGCTTTAATCCAGCAGTGCCCTTGGGAAACACGACCCTTTTATTGTCGTCGCTGCGGCCCATCCAGTGATCTTCGCTGCGCTTGCTGGTGGTTTCAATCAGAACGGAAAGCGTTTTGCCAATCTGCGCCTGGTAGCGCTGCCGGCTGCTTTCGTTTTGAATGGCAATAATCTCTTCCAGCCGTCGCTTTTTCACTTCATCTGCTATATCATCTTCAAACCGGCGGGCAGCCAGCGTGCCGGGGCGCTCGCTGTAGGCAAACATATAAGCCAAATCATAGCCCACCATTTCCATCAGCGTCAGCGTATCCTGGTGTTCTTCTTCAGTTTCGGTGCAAAAACCGGTAATCACATCGGTGCTCAGGGCACAATCGGGCATAATCTCGCGGATGCGACGCACTTTAGCCAGATACCATTCACGGGTGTAGGTCCGGTTCATCAGTTGCAAAATGCGGGTGTTGCCGCTTTGCACCGGCAGGTGGATGTACTTACAAATATTATCATAGCGCGCCATGGTGTGGAGCACTTCGTCGGTAATGTCTTTGGGGTGCGAGGTGGAGAAGCGGACGCGCAACCGTGGCGATACCTGGGCTACACGCTGAAGCAATCCGGCAAAATCCACCGTTTCTACCCCTTCCTGCCACTGATAGCTGTCCACATTCTGGCCCAGCAGCGTTACCTCGCGGTAGCCGTTCCGGAAAAGGTCTTCACATTCGGCTACAATAGAAGCTACATCGCGGCTGCGCTCGCGGCCCCGCGTAAACGGCACCACGCAAAAAGAACACATGTTGTTGCAGCCCCGCATGATGGATACAAAAGCCGAAACGCCGTTGCTATCCAGCCGCACCGGCGAAATATCGGCATAGGTTTCTTCGCGGCTCAACAGCACACTCACGCCTTTTTGTCCGCCATGGGCCTCCTGAATCAACGCCGGAAGCGTCCGGTAAGCATCCGGCCCAATCACCAGATCTACTAGTTTTTCTTCTTCCAATAGTTTGGCTTTCATGCGCTCGGCCATGCAGCCCAGCACGCCTACCAGCATTCCCGGTCGCTGCCGTTTGGTGCCTTTAAAATGCATCAGCCGGTTGCGCACGGTTTGCTCGGCCTTTTCGCGGATAGAACAGGTGTTGAGCAAAATCAGGTCGGCTTCTTCCACATTGCGCGTAGCGCCAAAACCTTCGCCCTGAAGGATAGAGGCCACAATTTCGCTGTCGGAAAAATTCATCTGGCAGCCGTAGCTTTCGATATAAAACTTTTTCCGGTACTGGTTCGGGTCGTTGGCGAAAGGCGCAAAAGCCTCTCCCTGCCTGGCTTCATCGTGAATTTTCTCGTCGGGGCGGTACAACACGTCTTGCATAAGAGGGCAAATTTAAGCAATACCCCGCGTGTGGCAGAAGGTGGCTGTACCGGAATTTTCCGGCAGTATTCCGGAAACGTTCAAACCTATCGGCAGGATTTAAGGGCGGATGTTTTACTTTTCAGCGCTACCGGTGGTTTCAGGCTTAGTTACTTCGGCGCTCTTCACGTTATAAAAGCTGTTGGCCTGGGTCACGCAGGTCATCACCAAATCGTTGATACACACGTGATCGGGAAGCGAAAGGCAATACCCCACCGTGTCGGCCACGTCCTCGGCAGAAAGGGGTGTAAACCCTTCATAAACGCTTTTGGCGCGGGCTTCATCGCCCTTGAAACGCACGATTGAGAACTCGGTTTCCGCCGCGCCGGGGTGGATGGCCGTTACCTTGATACCATACGGCAACAGGTCGATGCGCATGGCCTGGCTCAGGGCATCCACGGCTGATTTGGTGGCCGCATATACGTTGCCATTCCGGTACATATTCTTGCCAGCCGTGCTGCCAATGTTTACGATGTGGGCATTGCCGGAAGCTTTGAGCAAAGGCAACAAGGTGCGGGTGGTATAAAGCAACCCTTTGACGTTGGTATCAATCATCTGCTCCCAGTCGTCCATATTGCCTTCGTCGATGGTGGAAAGTCCGGCAGCCAGTCCGGCGTTGTTCACCAAAATGCGCAAGGGGTGGCGTATTTTCTCCGAAATTCCGGAAAATGCAGCCGTTACTGCATTCCGCTCCCGGATGTCGAAAGCCAGCACGTGGACTTCCACCCCAAAATCCTCTCGCAACTCATTAGCCAGCGCCTGAAGGCGGTCTTCGCGGCGCCCGGTCAGGACAAGGTCGTAGCCAAAGCGGGCGGCCAGCATCCGGGCAATGGCCGCGCCAAAGCCGCTGGAGGCGCCTGTAACCACTGCAGTAGTAGCGGCTTTATCGGAGGAGTGTGAGGTCTCCTTTGGTAACTTCTTCTTTTCCATAACGATCGATAGTGCTCATCACCCAATAATAAGTGCCGATTTCGGCAGTGCGGCCATGCAGGTATCCATCCCAGCCTTCGCCAAAGGTTTTGGATTCAAAAACCATTTCGCCAAAGCGGTTGAAAATCCGGAAATACCGCAACTGGCTAAAGCCAATGGCCAGGGGTGCAATATAATCGTTGAGGCCATCACCGTTGGGAGTGAAAGCCGTTGGAACGATAAGAGTTGGCTGCCCCACCACCTGCACCCGGATGTCGTCGCGGCCTTTGCAGCCGGCTTCCGAAGAAACATCTACGGTATAAACGATAATGGTGTTTTGGGGATAGGTACCAACCGGATTCGGAATAGCGGGATTATTCAGGTAAGTAGCCGGCGACCAGTTATATTGATTGCCACCACTGGCATTGAAATAAATGGATTCGCCCCGGACAATAATGGTGTCGTTGCCGGCGAAGGGTCGGAATTTCTCGATGTAAACCTGCTTGGTAACCGTGTCGCGGCAGCCCAGCGAACTGCCGGAAACCAGGCGCACCGAAAAATCGCCCCCTTCCAGATAGTTGTGGGTTGGATTCGGATCATTGCCAAAGCGGCCATCGCCAAAATCCCATTTATAGTAATCTACCGAGCCATAAGTGGTGGTAGATTTATCCGTAAACTGAATAGGCGCGCCGGGGCACGACAAGCCGGAAAATTCAAAATCGGGCGTGAAGGTGGGATAGACCTTTACAAATCGCTCAATGGAATCACGACAGGTGCTTCCGGGATTTACAACCAGTTTCACCGTGTAGGTGCCGGTATCGGGATAGGTGAACGTAGGCGCAAAAGCATTTGAGGTGTCAGCATCGGTGCCGGCCACGCCAAAATCCCAGTGATATGCAAAACCCCCGGTGCTGATATTATCGAACTGAACCGTTTTAGAACGGCACTCTACAATATAGGTATTGAATAAAGAGGAATATTGCGGAATGTCGGCCACAACGGCTTTGGAACAATTGGTAACCACAAACTGAAACTCCCGCTTGATGGTATTAATCTTCACGCCATTGCGCCACTCGTTGCAGCAAACCGTAACAATGTAGCGACCTTGCAAGGTTGGTTTGGCCGTCAGGATGCCGGTTTGGGGATCAATCTGTACGCGTGGATTCGAAGGAAAGGGATTGACCGGGCTAAAGCCGCTGATGTAGCGCACCTGTTGATAGGGCGGCGGCAGTGGATCGGGAATCGGGTCGCCGGTGCTGGCTCCTTCATAGGCTTCGCAAAGCTCGTAGCTCAGAGAATCGCCATCCAGATCGGTTGCGCTGTTGTCATATACCAGGGGATTGTTGACGCAAATAATTTGCGGCGGAGCAGTTTTGAAGACAGCCGAGTTATTTTGTCCGGCAGAATACGGCGGAATGACGCAATAATAAGTGGCACCAATAGCCGCCGGATTGGCGATGTTATTGACTTGTTCGTTACGGCAACAGCGTTGGTAGGTAATGATAAAGCTGTTGTCGGGATCTTTGGGAAGATCGATATTGGCAATAAAAACCGAACGCTTCAGGCAGGTCGTCGGCGGATTGTTGATACAGGAGTTGCTGAAGCCGGGATCAACCGTTTCAGGTCCGCCCGCTTGCCAGTTAACACTGAGATCCTGGATCAGCGTAGAAGCGCGGCCCGCCAGTCGGTACACCCGGATTTTGGCCGGATTGTCCTGCGCGATCGCAGTCGGGTCGCCTTTAATGCAATCCTGATAAATCGTGAGCCGGATTTGGTAGCGGTTGGCTGCGCGGTCGATGAGTTGATAGGTAAAGTCAGCGCCCACAATATGGGTGGCGTGGGCCGGCAAAGAGGCCTTTCCTACCATCAACACCACCAGAAATACGAACAAACAAATACGGCGCATAGTGCTCAAAATTAACGCTTGCTGCAGAACGCACTGAAACGATTTAAATCGGCAACGACGCGCTCGGGAGCCTCCAACATGCTCAGATGGCCTACGCCTTTGTAGAGCGACAGAAAAGACAAGGCGGGTTGCGCTACCAAGGGCAGCACATCATCCGGTGCAATGATTTGATCCTCAGCCCCCAAAATCCATTGAAAAGGCACTTTTGAATGTTGCAGCAGTTGGGTGCGGTCGGGCCGCGCAGCCAGTGCTTCGTTATAAAGCGCCAGGTTTTCGGCGAGCATCGCATCGGCGCGGGCCAGCTGCTCCTCATAAATCTTTGGGTGTGCTTTCAGAAATTCGGGGGCAAACATTTTTTCGACCGAAAGCTTTAAGTACTCTGCTTTGCCACCCCTACGCAGCAGGGAAGCCGATTTGGCACGTTGCTGTTTTTTCTCTTCGCTGTCGGCCTTCGCCGTGCTGTGAACCAATGCTATATAATGGATATTTTCCGGAAATTTTTCCAGCATGGCCAATGCCACATAGCCGCCCATAGAGTGACCGACAAGCGTGTATTTATCATACCCTTTGGAAAGCAGCAAATCGTTTATGTTTTCAGCCATTCCATCCACCGTAAGCGGGCCTTGTGGTAAGGGGCTTTTTCCGGAACCGGGGAGGTCTGGAATAATCACATGGCTTTGCTCTGCCAGCGCTGGTGCTACTTTTCGCCACAGGGTTGCACTTTCCGGCAATCCATGCAGCAAGACAATTACAGGCCCTTCGCCGCCCTCATAGTAGTGTATGCCATTTTCCGTTCGGGAAGTAAATCCATTTAAAAAATTCATAATTTACGCGCTCTTTTTTGGACCAGAGACCGCCTATAAATCATGCCATAATTAAGGCACAAATTCAACATTAAAGGCCAGCCAGCCCGAAAAGGAAGCTCCTGAATACCAGCGGCGTAAATGCTAAAGGTTACTAAAAGCAAACCAATGGCACCAAGAACATAACAACGAAAAATGCTACCCCGAAGAAAAGCGGCCACCACCCCTGTAGGCAGCAGCCAAAGGAAATTCCAATTGTAGCTGCAAGCCTGATGATCGGTGCCGAACCACATAAACAAAATAAGCACGCCCAGCAGCCCGGTAATCAAGAAAAGGACGCGGCCCAGCACTTCGGCAACTGCACACAAGCGGCGGGTACTCCACAATCCGGCACTAACGGCCAGCATAATAAGGTTGAGAATCAGGGGGCCTTTAGGTGTTCGATGGATGCGCGGCGCACCCGGCAGGAGCGTTTCCGGCGCACTGGTGCAAGGTTTCCCTTCATAAAACGAATGCCCAATGCCGGAACGCAGATAATCCGGTAAATACTGCATCGTAAAAGGCGAAACCGGCGCATCAACCGGACTTCCCAGCAAAATGTCAATCCCGAATTTTTCCCAGGGCCGGGGAGCAAGATAATCGTCGATACTATTCCGGAATGTGCGGTAGGGAATGGAATCTGCCCCACCCGCTACATAATCCGGCCCGATGGCTTTGGGAAAAATATCCCGCACGCGGGTGGCGCAGTTGTCGTACAGAAAATCGTATTTATAAGCTGCGTTCTGAGGCAACAAGTTGGTTTCCAGTGCCTGGTAGAGCTTTTCCTTCGCAATGGAATCCAGCAATATTTCCTGCTCCTGCACGCTCCGGCCTTCGGCGATATAGGTTTGAAGAAAAGCGGGAAAATCCTCCTTAGCGAGGTAATACAGTAATTTTCCACGCAAATATTTGATCTCGAAATTCTCTTCAAAACCGTTGAACGTGCCGTAGTTATAGACCTCGTCAGTTCCGCGGGCGGTATCTACCAGACGAATGGCGGCGTGGCCAAAAAGCGAATACAATTCTTCTCCCGTGCCACAGGTCAGCAACGAAACGCGCTTTTGTGCCGACACAGGTAGCACAGCGCATACAACCAGGAACAGAAAAAGCAGTCTTTTCATCAGGATAGCGCAAAAGTCCAACAAAAAAGCCGTTTGCAATCTTTTGCAAACGGCTTTGTTTTTCCGGAAATTCAACCTCATTTTCCGGAAATAATGGTATAAACTCAGACTTGACAAGTTGATCAGCAGCTTGGCCAAGGACTTGGCAAGTCGTTGAACGAACTACGCATTCTGCGAGCCGCCGGCAAAGGTGGCTGCGAGGTATTCGCGGTTGAGGCGAGCAATGTTTTCGAGGGAAATGCCTTTCGGACATTCTGCTTCGCAGGCGCCGATGTTGGTGCAGGAGCCAAAGCCTTCATGGTCGTGCTGGGCCACCATGTTGAGAACCCGGCTTTTGCGTTCCGGATCGCCCTGCGGCAAGAGCGCCAGGTGACTTACCTTGGCAGACATAAACAGCATAGCCGACGTGTTGGGACAAGCCGCTACGCAGGCACCGCAGCCAATGCAGGCAGCCGCTGCAAACGACTCATCGGCGCGGGCTTTTTCGATGGGCAGGGCGTTGGCGTCCACCGCATTACCGGTATTAACCGACACGTAGCCGCCGGCCTGCACGAGCCGGTCGAAGGAAGAACGATCGGTAATCAGATCCTTTAGCACCGGAAAAGCAGCCGCGCGCCATGGCTCAATCACGATGGTATCGCCGTTTTTATACTCACGCATGTGCAGCTGGCAGGTCGTGGTGTGGTGCCACGGACCATGTGCCCGGCCATTGATGTACATCGAGCAGGTCCCGCAGATGCCTTCGCGACAGTCGTGGTCGAAGGCCACAGGGTCTTGTCCCTGGGCCACGAGGCTTTCGTTGAGCACGTCGATCATTTCCAGAAAAGACATTTCCGAGGAAATATTCTGGACGGGATAGGTTTCAAACCGGCCTGCTGAATTTTTATTTTTCTGACGCCAGATTTTCAGGGTCAGGTTCATGTTGTAGTGTTCCATTGATCTTTTTTTAAAGAAGATTACTTATAAGAACGGGCGGTCAAATGCACCACTTCATACTCCAGCTCTTCTTTGTGAAGCACCGGCTCGGCATTTTCACCCATCCACTCCCAACCGGCAACGTAGGTGTACAGGTCGTCCTGGCGAAGGGCCTCGCCTTCCGGCGTCTGGTATTCTTCCCGGAAGTGGCCACCACAGCTTTCATTCCGGTTCAGGGCGTCCATACACATCAGCTCGCCCAGCTCCAGGAAATCGGCTACGCGACCGGCTTTTTCCAGTTCGGGATTCAGTTCACCGGCTTCACCCGGCACAAATACATTGCTCCAGAACTCCTGACGGAGGGCGCGGATTTCCTTAATAGCTTCCTGCAAGCCCTGCGCATTGCGCGCCATGCCGCACTTCTCCCACATAATCTTGCCGAGCTGCTTGTGAAAAGATTCCACACTGCGCTTGCCTTTTACATTCAGCAGGCGGGTGAGGCGGTCCTGCACGCGCTGATGCGCCTCCACAAACGCCGGATCTTCCAGCGAAATCGGCTTCGTAGCAATCTCATCCGCCAGATAGTTACCCAGCGTGTACGGAATCACAAAATAACCGTCGGCCAGTCCCTGCATCAGCGCCGAAGCACCAAGGCGGTTGGCACCGTGATCCGAGAAGTTGGCTTCGCCTAAAGCGTACAGTCCCGGAACGGTCGTCATCAGCTCATAATCCACCCAAAGACCACCCATGGTGTAGTGCACCGCCGGATAAATCCGCATCGGGGTTTCATACGGGTTTTCGCCAGTGATTTTTTCATACATCTCAAAGAGGTTGCCGTATTTTTCGGCTACCACTTCCTTACCCAGCCGGATGACTTCCGCTTTATCCACATTGCCAAGGCCGCGCTTGCTCACCTCAATATGTCCATAGCGCTCAATAGCGGAAGCAAAATCCAAGAAAACGGCCTGACGGCTGCTTCCTACGCCGTAACCGGCATCGCAACGTTCTTTGGCAGCACGGGATGCCACATCGCGTGGCACGAGGTTACCGAAGGCAGGATAGCGGCGTTCCAGGTAATAGTCACGCTCTTCTTCCGGAATGTCTTTCGGACGGCGGGTATCGTTTTGGGCTTTCGGAACCCAAATCCGGCCATCGTTCCGCAAGGATTCCGACATCAGCGTCAGCTTGCTTTGGTGATCGCCGGAAACCGGAATGCAGGTCGGGTGAATCTGCGTAAAGCACGGGTTTCCAAAGTAAGCACCCGCTTTATGCGCCTTCCAGGCTGCGGTTACGTTGCAGCCCATGGCGTTGGTAGAAAGATAAAACACGTTGCCGTAGCCACCAGAGCAGATCAGCACGGCATGACCAAAATGGCGCTCAATATCACCGGTCACAGAGTTGCGGGCGATGATCCCACGGGCTTTGCCATCCACTTTCACCACTTCCAGCATCTCGTGGCGGGCATACATCGTAACGTTGCCCAGCGCCACCTGCCGCTCCATCGCCTGATACGCACCAATCAAGAGCTGCTGACCCGTTTGGCCGGCTGCGTAGAAAGTACGCTGCACCTGCGTACCGCCAAAAGAACGGTTGGAAAGCAATCCGCCGTATTCACGGGCAAACGGAACGCCCTGCGCCACACACTGGTCGATGATGCTGGCGCTGACTTCTGCGAGGCGATAGACGTTGGCTTCGCGGGAGCGATAATCTCCGCCCTTCACCGTGTCGTAGAAAAGCCGGAAAACCGAGTCGCCGTCGTTTTGATAGTTTTTGGCAGCGTTGATACCCCCTTGGGCGGCAATGCTGTGGGCACGGCGCGGCGAATCCTGATAGCAGAACGCCTTTACCTTATAGCCCAGTTCGCCCAGCGTGGCAGCGGCAGAAGCGCCGGCCAGTCCGGTGCCCACCACAATAATTTCCAGCTTGCGCTTATTAGCCGGGTTCACCAGCTTACAAGTACTTTTATATTTAGTCCATTTCTGCTCGAGCGGACCTTCCGGAATTCTGGTATTCGAAAACGACATTGGAGAAAAGAAGCTTTAACGGACCGGCACAAAGGAAAATACCGGCAGAGGAAACAAAGTCTTGAAGGGAAAAACGCTTAGTGAACCGGAACAGTTTCCAGCACGGCCGGAACCACCTGCTGATGGAACACCGAAGGCACCATTTCAAACCAGCCGTGGGCACCGCCATAGAACCAAATCGGCATCAAAGCGAAAATCAGGGGAACGATAATGGAAAAGGCCGTACCGATACCGCGGATAATGCCTTTATAGCGGTGTGTAGTAAGACCGAAAGTCTGCATCGAGCTCCAGAAGCCGTGGAGCAGGTGCCAAGCCAGGGAGATGCAACCCAGCACATAGATAATCACCACCAGCGGATTGCTGAAAGCCTCGGCCATGCGCTGAAACAAGTCAATTTCCTCTCCTTCAATCAGTTGGTTGCCCCGGTTGGGCAGCCAGAACGCAGACAGGTGCAGAATGAGAAACAGCAGAATAAGGGTGCCGAGCAAGGCCATCGAGCGGCTGTACCAGCGGCTGGTTTGCTGCCGGTTGTTCACCGCATAACCCACTTTGCGGCGGGCTTTATTTTGGAAATACAGCTTGAGACCCAGCACGGCGTGCCACACCAAAAATGCAATCAGCCCGATTTCGATCGTGCGGATGATAACGTTGGTTCCCATGAAATGGGCCAGTGTGTTAAACGTGGCGCCGCCATCGTTGTAAAAAACCATTGCATTGATATAACAATGCACGATCAGAAAAAGCACCAGGAAAAGGCCGGTGGCCCCCATGATGATTTTCTTGCCGATTGCCGAGCTAAAAGCGGTGCTCCATTTCATGTTTTCTGACAAAAAAATTACAAAAGCAGTGAGAAAAAAGTGTGCAAATATACAAACGGGCCGGGGCAGTTTGCAAGAGGATGTTAAGAGCTGTCGGTTTTGAACAACACATTCACGCCCTTTGAGTTGAATCTTTCAACAGATTTTTCTGAGTATCTAGCCGATCCGGCGATTTTAACCTTTCCCTCGCGGGGAATTCCTATTTTTGGCCCTTATCCCTTTAAAATCTTTTTCCTTTTTCTTTCGTGCAGTTTTTTCTTTTCCAGGTCGATACGCTTTCGCAGGCAGCCGCTGCTGCCGGTGCGCCCACTGAAAGTCTTTCGCTGTGGTATCTTCTTAAAGAAGGCGGCATCCTGATGATTCCGCTGGCCTTATGCTCGCTGGCTTTGGTGTATATTTTTTTTGAGCGGTGGATGGTGATTCGCAAAGGCGCGAAGTACGACCCGTTTTTTATGGTGCGCATTCGGGAATATCTTCAGGAAGGCAATGTTCCGGCGGCCCGCTCGCTGGCTAAAACGACTCCCGGACCGATTGCCCGAATGGTAGAAAAAGGCCTTTCCCGCTATGGCCGCACGCCGGAGCAGGTAGAAAAATCCATGGAAGCCACCGGCCGGCAGGAAATCTATAGTCTGGAGAAAAACCTCAGCATTCTGAATACCATTTCCCGCATCGCCCCGATTTTCGGGTTTCTGGGCACGATTGCCGGGATGATTGTGTTGTTCTATAACATTCAGCACGTCGGGTTTTCGCTGGACGCAATTGCGGGCGGTATCTACACCAAAATGGTCACTTCGGCAGTGGGTCTGATCATCGGCCTGCTGGCCTACCTCGCCTACGACTACCTGAACACGCAGGTTTCTAAAATCACCAACCGGATGGAAGCCGCAGGCGCCGATCTGCAGGACGCGTTTCTGGAATATCCGGCGGATAAACCCCGTGTTGTAGGATGAATTTAAGAAAATCACTTCGCCATAATGATGAAGGCGGCACCTCGGCCCTGAACGACATTTTGTTTATCCTGTTGTTCTTCTTTCTGATCATCTCCACCCTGGCCAATCCCAACCTGGTGAAGGTGAGCCTGCCCAAAGCGGCCTCCGACACCAAAGCGCGGCAAACGGTCATCGTTACGGTGGATTCTAACCGGAACTTTTTCATTGGCACCCGCCCGATCGGCCCCGATTCGCTGGGTGCCGGTATCGACGCTGCTGTCTTGAAAAGCGGCGATGCCGAACCTACCGTCGTTATCAACGGCGACGAGAACAGCCGTCACGGCGATATTCTGGAAGTGTTGAAGGCAGCAAAGGCCAAGGGCTACCGTGTGGTAGTTTCGGTGGAGAACAGCGGGCGGTAAAAACCCATTGATTTTAAAGAATCTCAGTCATAGAAAAAGCTCTACTGTTGTGGTGCTTTAATCTTTAACCCGGGTACTACATAATTCTCGCGCGGGAGTTAGCGAAGCGCTCCCGTGTGTATTTTAGCCGCCAGTCTCCGACTGGCTAGAGGGGCAGTCACAGATTGCCAACTCTAATCGACACGAGTGCCCCCGCCTTTAGCGGGGAGAGGCGTTTGACCAAGGGGTACCGCGATTTTGAAGCCTCAAACAATGTGGAAGAACAATTTGGTTGAAGCTCCACAATTGACAAGACTGACACTTTCTTCATAGTGTAGACCCATCACCATTATTTAAAACGCCTTAAATAACCGTCCGATTTCCGGAAATTTGCACCCCGAAACCGTGTACGCTGATATTCTTCAAACTCCGCTCGAATTTCTCAAGGGTGTTGGCACCCAGCGCGCCGCTGCTCTGAAGTCAGCGCTCAGCCTCGTCACTTTCGGCGACCTGCTGGAATACTACCCCTATCGCTACTTCGACCGTACCCACATCCGACCCATCCTTAGCCTGGATATGGGCGACGATTACGTACAGACCAGCGGTACGCTGACGGCCCTTTATGAAGAAGGCGAAGGCAAGAAAAAGCGGATTCGCGGCCTGCTCATCGATGGCTCGGCCCGGCTGGAAATCACCTGGTTTGGCAACTCCGGTTATCTGCTCGACAAGCTTACCAAAGGCGAGCATTATATCGCTTTCGGCAAGGTTTCCTTTTTTGGCGGCATCGCCCAGATGGTAAATCCGGAAATGGAAGCTTTTTCAGCCACCACGGTAGCCGGTGGACTGCAACCGCTCTACTCCGTTTCGGAGCGCCTCACGCGGATGGGCATCAACAACCGGTCGTTTGGCAAGATTACCCGCGCGCTTTTTGACAAGTTGCCGCCGGAAGCCGTGCCGGAAACGCTGCCTTTTGCTGTGTTGCAGGAGTTTCGGCTCATGCCGCGCTATCACGCCCTGCGGGCCATTCATTTTCCGGAAAATGAAGCCGAGAAGGCGGCGGCTATACACCGGCTGAAGTTTGAAGAAATTCTGGCCTCCCAATTGGCCGTGGCAAAAGTGCGGCGCAATAACCACGCGCGTGCCGGCTTTGTCTTTCCTACGGTAGGCGACAAGTTCAACGATTTTTACCACCAACACCTGCCTTTTGCCCTGACCGGCGCGCAAAAACGGGTGGTGAAGGAAATCCGGCAGGACACGATAACTGGCCATCAGATGAACCGGCTGGTGCAGGGCGACGTAGGTAGCGGAAAAACCATTGTGGCGGTTCTTTCTATGCTGCTGGCGCTGGACAATGGCTTTCAGGCTTGCATGATGGCCCCGACAGAAATCCTGGCTACCCAACACTACGAAGGCATCAAGGCGCTGTTGGAACCTTTAAAAATTCCGGTAGCGCTGCTCACCGGCAGCGTCAAAGGCAAAGAGCGGAAAGATGTTTTAAAAGCGCTGGAAGCGGGAGTTCTTCCGATTCTGATCGGTACACATGCTTTAATTGAAGACAAGGTCAAATTCCAGAACCTTGGCCTTGCTGTGATTGATGAGCAACACCGCTTTGGCGTGGCACAGCGCAGCCGCTTGTGGGCCAAAAACCGCCTTGCGCCGCATATGCTCATCATGACCGCCACGCCCATTCCGCGAACGCTGGCCATGAGCCTCTACGGCGACCTGGATGTGTCGGTAATTGACGAACTGCCGCCGGGAAGAAAGCCGATTAAAACCATTCACCGGACCGACACCCACCGGGTGCGGGTGATGGAGTTTATCCGCTCCGAAATCGATAAAGGGCGGCAGGCCTATGTGGTGTACCCATTGATTGAGGAAAGTGAAAAGCTGGATTTTGAAAGCCTCAGCGCCGGGTACGAACAGGTCAAAACGTTTTTTCCGGACCATAAATACCACATCGCAATGGTGCATGGCCGCCAAGCCGCCGACGATAAAGAGCGGAACATGCAGCGCTTTGTTTCCGGAGATGCGCAGATTCTGGTTTCGACCACGGTAATTGAAGTGGGTGTAAACGTGCCCAACGCGAGTGTGATGTTGATTGAAAGTGCGGAGCGGTTTGGGCTGTCGCAGCTCCATCAGTTGCGTGGGCGTGTAGGCCGGGGTGCCGACCAGTCGTTTTGCGTGCTCCTCACGGGTCAGCAAATTTCTCAGGAAAGTCGCACCCGGATGGAAGTCATGGTGGAATCGACCGACGGTTTTTATATTGCCGAGAAAGACATGGAGTTGCGTGGTCCCGGCGATATTTACGGGACCCGGCAAAGTGGCGCCCTGAAATTCAAGCTGGCCAACCTGGTAGAAGACGCGGAGCTGGTGGGCTTGTGCCGGAACGTAGCACAGATCATTGTAGAGGCCGACCCTACCCTTGCAAAACCAGAAAACAGGCCTTTGCATTACCTGTTAATCCAGCAGAAGCAACAAACGGCTTGGGCGGAGATCAGTTAAACATAACAATACCTCATCTATCATAATTTTCGAATTTTCTTCCTTTGTAGCCAATTTATGTTTTACATAATGAACATTACAGACAATATCTTTAAAGCCGCATTTCCGGCTTTTACATTCGATTATAAACCATAAAAGGCAACTTCATCCGCACCTGCTGAAGACCGAACGCCCCGAAACATCCCCGCTGAATTAAACGAGAAACTCCATTCCCCCACTGCATTCACGGCAATCAGTCCACCCTCGCCCCCCATCTGCGGCAATTTTTCCTGAATGACTGTATCGCACGCTTGCTGCAACGAGTAGCCTTTATACTCCATAAGACACCTCACATCATACGCCACGACCGAACGCAGAAAATACTCCCCATGCCCCGTACAGGGGATAGCACAGGTCTTATCATAGGCATATGTTCCGGCACCGGGAATCGGCGAATCGCCAATGCGGCCAAAACGCTTGTTGGTCATCCCACCGGTAGAAGTAGCCGCCGCAATATGGCCATACGCGTCGCAAGCAACGGCGCCCACCGTACCAAACTTCTTGCCCTCAAAAGCTACTTTTCCCCCCTTTAGATTATCGCCTTTATGATCGAGCTGCGTATAATCGGAATCCCGGATTTCGACCCACTGATCATAACGT
Source organism: Bacteroidota bacterium (assembly GCA_023391015.1). Lineage (GTDB taxonomy): Bacteria > Bacteroidota > Bacteroidia > Chitinophagales > Chitinophagaceae > UBA1952. The sequence goes on along the minus strand of JAEWBT010000053.1, from coordinate 22,491 downwards.
TCTTTATTGAAAAAATAATCGTCTGGAGCCATATCCACGCGCCGGGTCATGGCAAATTCAGACGCACCTTTGGTGCTCAGCAATACGTGGTTGGAGTGAAGCAACACTTCCCGCGCCAGCAGCACCGGATTTTTGATATTCCGCACACCGGCAATCGCGCCCACCTCGCGGTCTTCGCCCCGCATAATGCAGGCATCCATCTCGTGCAAGCCTTTTTTGGTAAAAACCGACCCACGCCCGGCATTAAAAATCGGGTTGTCTTCCATGTATTTTACGGCCTCGCAAATGGCGTCCACACAGGAACCGCCTTTCTGGAGCACATTATAGCCAGCCTGCAATGCCTCATTCAGGCCGGCACGATAGGCCGTTTCGGCATCAGGGGTGAGCATGCCCGGGTGAATGTTTCCGGCACCGCCGTGAATTACAAGGGTAATGGGATGAATCATTTTTGGGAGAGAAAAAAGGCTTTTAAATCAGATAAGCGGCAACCGGAATGCCGTTTTGGGATTCCACTTCAATGTGGTCTTTCAGCGTAGTGGCTACAGCCTGGCCCACAATATCGGGCGTGATGGGAAAGGTTTTGTGTAACCGGTCCACCAGTACTGCGATGGAAAGGGCTTTGAGGTTATAATCCAGCAAAGGCCGCAGCGCGTAAAACAAGGTTTTTCCGGAATTGGCGACGTCATCTACCAGCACGGCAACCTGACCATCCAAACTGGTATTTTCCGGCAACGAAGCAGGGGAAAGTGCATTTTTTTTATCCACTTTTAGAGGTAGAATCGCGATTGCTAAGGGCGAAAAGCGCCGTAGTTCGGCTGCTAATGCTTCGGCGATGGCACGCCCGCCGTGTTCCACGCTCAACAGGGAAATGCTTTGCTCGCCGCTGTGGCGTTCCCAGATCTGGTAGGCCATTCGCGCCAGCTTGCGCTGGATGGTTTCGGCATCGAGCAAGAGATGTTTTTGCATAAAATTTCTTGAGAGAAAAACTGTTTTTACTGAGAACGAATCGCCACCACCGGGTTGAGCCGGGCCGCACGCCGGGCCGGAACAAAGCCGGCAACCAGCCCTACGACGGTGGACACACCGGTGCCAATCAGAACGTTTTTGAGTGACAGACTTACCGGAAAATCGGCGGCTTTGCTCATGATAAAGGCTAAAATCCAAACCAATACCAACCCTACTGCCCCGCCAATCAGGCACAACACAACGGCCTCGGTGAGAAACTCGGTGAGGATTTCCCGGCTTTTGGCACCAATCGCTTTTTTCAGCCCGATAAACCGTGTTCGTTCCTGCACGGTTACAAACATAATATTGGCAATCCCAAAAAGACCCACTAAAAGTGAAAATCCACCAATAAGCCAGCCAATTCCGTTAATCACTACAAAAAGGCTGTCCAGCTTTTCGGAAATCTGGCTCAACTGGTTCACCGCAAAGTTATTGGGCGCGCCGGGCGATAGCTTCCGGACTTTGCGCAACGCGCCTTCCACTTCGGCTTCCATATTGGGCACCGATGCACCAGGCCGCGCCCGCACAATCAACAACGGGTCGTAGTTGAGAGAACGAAGGTCCAGGTTGGCAGAAAGGTATGGGTAGATTAGGGCATTGTCAAAGTCAAAACCGGCGGCATTACTGCCAACTTTTTTCAACACGCCCACCACGCGGTACCTTTTTCCACCAAACGGCAACAGAGCATCCAACGCGCTTACATTTCCGGGAAATAACGCTTCATAAATATCCCGGCCAATAACCACTGAGGCCACTCCACCATCGACTTCACTGGCATTCAAGTAACGCCCGGCTTCTACTTCAATGTTTTGCAGCCGGTCAAACCCACCGGTAACCGCGTGGGCCGTTGCCCCATCAATAGTGGCCGCGCCACGGTGCAATTCCCCTACACTGGTTGTCAGCACGAGCGCCGCATTGCCCACCGCTGGAACGCCCCTTTGCACAGCCCGCAACTCATCCAGCGACATCGATGGCCGGTTCATGTACTCCCACCACTTGTAGGACCCGTTGTCGTCGGTCCAGGGCCAACGTCCAATGTAAAGTACATCCGAGCCGAGGGTAGCCACTTCCTTTCGGATGTTGGTTTGCATGGAATCCAACACCGTCAGCACCGCCACTATGCAGAAAATGCCGATGGTGATGCCCAGCAGCGATAAGGCCGACCGCAACTTGTTGGAGCGCAGCTCCGAAAAAGCCTGACCGATGCTGTTGGACAGCGTGTGCGCGAAGGCGGGCATTGAAAAAAATAAGGGGGAAAGCGCTGTAAAGATAAAGCCGCCCGCGTGTGCCGGTGTAGCTTGCAGCCCGGATGCGGACCCAAAGATTTTTACAGAAAAACGAGTCGCTGCAAATAAAGGACTACCGGCGCTACCTGACGACACGCTTTTTGCTTATTTTTTCCCTGAACTGGCAAACGGCGGTGGTGGCCTACCTGGTGTATGAACTCACCCGCTATAGCAAAGACGGACCGGCGCTGTACCTGGGTTTTATGGGATTGGCCGAGGTGATTCCGGCAGTGGGCGGCTCGTTGCTTTCGGGGCCGTTTGTGGAGCGCAACGAAAAACGCAGCCTCGTAATGGCGTGCATTCTGCTCTACGCGGTACTCTCACTTTTATATGTAGTAGTAGCCTTTCCAGGCGTGCAGGGCGCACTGGGCATGAGCGGGACGCTGACGCTGCTTTACAGCGGCATATTCATAGGTGGTCTGGCACGGGCATTCTGGAGTCCGTCGGCATTCTCGCTGGTAGGGCTGCTGGTGCCGCGCCCTTTATTGCCCAACGCCACCACCTGGAGCAGCATGGCGTGGCAGGCCGGAGCGGTACTGGGCCCATTGGCGGGCGGATTGCTCCTGGCACCGCTGGGCTACGAGGCGAGTTTCCTGACCGTTACGCTTTTGTTGCTGCTCTCGGGTGTGGCATTGTCGCCGGTGCCGAAGCAAGCCGTTTATGCGCCCGAAACCAAAGAGCCGGTATTGAAAAGTGTAGGCGAAGGGTTGCGGTTTGTGTTCAAAAACCAGTTGCTGCTTTCGGCCCTCTCGCTGGATCTTTTTGCAGTGCTTTTCGGCGGGGCCATGGCGCTTTTGCCGGTGTACGCCAATGAGATCTTACACGTCGGGCCGCAGGGCTACGGCTGGCTCAAGGCAGCGGATGGGATTGGGGTCATCACCACCCTACTGCTCCTTTCCTGGAAACCACTCAAAACAGCGCCGGGTTGGAAGCTTTTATTAGCGGTAGGTGGATTTGGGGTATGCACCATTGTGTTTGGTCTTTCCACTCAATATTGGCTTTCACTGACAGCCCTGGTTGTTCTGGGGATGTGCGACGGGGTGAGCGTAGTACTTCGGGGCATTATCCTGCAACTCAAAACGCCCCAACACATGCGCGGGCGGGTGGCTGCGGTAAACACTATGTTCGTATCTTCTTCCAACGAAATCGGCAGTCTGGAAAGCGGACTGACGGCGCGGGCCTTCGGAACGGTTCCCTCGGTAGTGCTGGGCGGTGTGTTGACGATTGTGGTCGCAACGGTCGTAGGGTTTGCGGCGCCAAGGCTGCGAACCTTCGACATTACCAAAGAAGCCGAAGAAGAGCCATAGCTTTAGGTCAATAAGGGTACAGACTGATTTCGGGGGAATAGCGAAGGGTTTTATAAAACAATCATTCTCTATTTCCAGAAATTTGTCTTATTTTTGAAGACAAATGTCTTAATCTTATGCCCCTGAATGCTGCCATAGCCTTGGAACACAAGCTGGACCGGAAAGTGCAAAGCCTGCTGCGCCAGCCGGCTGCCGAACTGTATTTTGCCCCGTCGGGCAAAACCGTAACCTACACCGAAGCGCTTTCCAACAAGATTTTGCTCGTGCAGTTGATCCGTAACGGGCTGCCCTACTCTTTTTTTGAGTTGGTGCAGGATTATGCGCCGCTCACCGAGGCTGACTGGACCGACATCCTCGACCTTTCTGCCAAAACGCTTTCGCGCTACAAGCAGGAGGCAAAAACATTTAAGCCTATCCACTCCGAAAAAATTCTGGAAATGGCCGAGGTCACCACTACCGGACTGCGCGTTTTTGGGGAGATGGAAAAACTGAAACACTGGCTGGATACCCCTTCTTTTGCCCTCGGCAATATCAAACCAATGGATTTGCTGCGCGATTCCTATGGTAAAGACCTCGTGCTGGCCGAACTGACGCGCATCAACCACGGCATTCTGGCGTGACGCATGTGTCATGTGTCATGTTTTATATGTCATGTTTCATGTGTTTTGAGAGTCATTAGCACATCTACATATTAGCACATCAGCACATTAGCATGGAAGTTTTCCGCCTGTGCCGCGAGCCGTTTGCCGCCACGCTTTCCGGAAAAGGCGCGGCGCTTTATGGTGCCCGCTGGAACCCGCCGGGCCTAGAAATGGTCTATACCGCCGCTAACCGCGCCTTGGCGATGGCCGAAGTAGCCGTTCACCTCACCCTCGCCACCCTGCCACCGGATTACTGCATGATGACGATCTATATTCCGGAAACCCTGTCGCTGGAACGCCTTTCGCCCACCGACCTGCCCGAGGGCTGGAACCGCTTTCCGCACGGCTCCGAAACCCAAAAGCTGGGCGAAGCCTTTCTGCTTTCCGGAAAAAACGCCTTGTTGCAGGTGCCTTCTGCCGTGGTGCAGGGCGACTACAATATCCTGCTCAACCCGCAACATCCGGATTTTAACCAGATTAAGATTGTTTCGGTAGCGCCTTTTCCATTCGACCTGCGGATTTTTAAAGGGTAGCATTTCCGGAAAAGAACCGGGATGGAAGCACACGGTTTTCCGTAGAGACAAGGCATGCCTTGTCTCTACACACCTGTTTTCCAAAACGGGAAAACCGATTGGTAACAACCCATTTCCCCCACGCAGGCATTACTTTCGCGCTGACATTTTCTTAAAAAACACAATCCCCTTAAAATCTCTTTATGCAGAAAATTAAAGTGGCCAATCCGGTTGTGGAACTGGACGGCGATGAGATGACCCGCATCATCTGGAAATTCATCAAAGAAAAACTCATCCTGCCCTACGTGGACGTGGATTTGAAATACTACGACCTCGGCATTGAACACCGCGACGAGACGGCTGACCAGGTAACGATTGATGCCGCTGAGGCGATTAAGAAATACGGTGTAGGCGTGAAATGTGCCACCATCACCCCCGACGAAGCCCGCGTAAAGGAATTTAACCTGAAGCAAATGTGGAAGTCGCCCAACGGCACCATCCGCAACATTCTGGACGGAACGGTTTTCCGGGAGCCGATTGTGATTGAGAACGTGCCACGCTTGGTGGTGAACTGGGACGCACCGATCATCGTGGGCCGCCACGCGTTTGGCGATCAGTACCGCGCCACCGACTTTGTTACCAAAGGCAAAGGCAAGCTGACCATCAAGTTTGAAGGCGAAGACGGCACCGTGATCGAGCACGAAGTATATAACTTCAAGGGCGACGGCGTGGCGCTGGCTATGTACAACACCGACGAAAGCATTCGCGGTTTTGCCCACAGCTGCTTCAATATGGCGGCGCAAAAGGGCTGGCCTTTGTATCTCTCCACCAAAAACACCATCCTCAAAAAATACGACGGTCGGTTTAAGGATATTTTTGAGGAAGTATCCAAAGAATTTCCGCAGGTTCACTACGAACACCGCCTTATCGACGATATGGTGGCTTCGGCGCTAAAGTGGAACGGAAACTTTGTGTGGGCCTGTAAAAACTACGACGGCGACGTGCAAAGCGACATCGTGGCGCAGGGCTTTGGCTCGCTTGGATTGATGACATCGGTGCTGGTGACGCCCGACGGCCAAACCATGGAATCGGAAGCCGCTCATGGCACCGTGACCCGCCACTACCGCGAGCATCAGAAAGGCAAGCCCACCAGCACCAACCCGATTGCTTCCATCTTTGCCTGGACGCGCGGCCTCGCCTTCCGCGGCAAACTGGACGGCAACCAGGAGCTGATTGATTTTGCCAACGCGCTGGAGCAGGTCTGCATCGAAACCGTAGAAAGCGGCAAGATGACCAAAGACCTTGCGGTTGCGGTGCACGGCAACGACGTGAAGCACGGCGAGCATTACCTCTACACCGAAGAATTCCTCGACGCGCTGGATATGGGTCTGAAAGCGAAGATTAACGCGTAAATCTTTCCCCGACTTGTCAAGTCCACAGACAGATTGTGGCTGACTTGACAAGTCTTTCCGGAAAAAACCCGGAAAATTCTTTAAAACGGCAGGTTGTATCTTCAATGACAACCTGCCGTTTTAATTTTAATTCAAAGAAGCCCCACCATGGAAACGATCACCGATATCAGCCAGCTGGACCTCAACAAGCGTTATTCTTACGCCGACTACCTGAAATGGCAGCTTCAGGAGTGTGTAGAGCTGTTTCGGGGGAAAATCATGCGGATGAGTCCGGCACCCCGCACCAGCCATCAACAAATAGCCGGAAACATTTTTTCACCTATTCATCAATACCTGCGCCGAAAGTCGTGTTCGGTTTTTATAGCTCCTTTCGATGTCCGTTTTCCTAAAGAAGGGCCCCAGAGCAAGGCTATTTACACCGTGGTGCAGCCGGATATCTGCATTACCTGCGACCCGGAAAAGCTAGACGAGAAAGGCTTCATCGGCCCGTCCGATACGATTATGGAAGTGCTTTCGCCGGGCAATATCAACCGGGATGTAAAAGAGAAATTTGCGCTCTACGAATCCTTTGGCGTACCGGAATACTGGATTGTAGCCCCTGGCGAACGGACAGTTGTCGTCCACCTTCTGAATGCTCAAGGCGTCTATGAACTTCAAGGCGAATACAGCGCGCCCGGCCCGATTCCGGTTCATTCACTTCCGGGTTTTGAACTTCAATGGGAAGAGATTTTTGAAAATGTTCCATAAACAAAAGCCCTTCTGAATGCTACTCAGAAGGGCTTTTAAATTCCGGAAATTTCCGGAAAATTCTTACTTGATATACCCCAGAATCTTCAACATACTCTGCGCCGTTTGCTCTTTGGCATACAGCCAGTCTTCCAGTTCGCCGTTCTTGTTATACTCTACCACCACATGCTTCGGCGAAGGAATCATGCAATGCTTGATACCGCCATAGCCCGCCAGCTGGTCCTGGTACGCGCCGGTGTGGAAAAAGCCGATATAAAGTCGTTCGTCTCCCTTATTTCCGGTTGTGTTTTTGGGTAGAAAAACGGCGTTTACGTGCTCCTCGCTGGTGTAGTAATCGTGGGAGTCGCAGGTAAGGCCGCCGAGGTGCACTTCGCCGTATTCCCGGTCCCAGCCGTTGATGGGCAGCATCAGGAATTTCTCGCCAATGCCCCATGTATCCGGCAAGGTGGTGATAAAGGACGAGTCAATCATGTACCAGTTCTCCTGGTCGTTTTGCTGCTTTTCGCCCAGCACACCGTAAATCACCGCCCCACTCTCGCCTACCGTATAGGAGCCAAATTCGGTGTAGATGTCCGGAACCGGCACTTTGTTGCGCTTGCAGGCATTTTTGATGGTGGATACAATCTCGTTGATCATGTAGCCGTAATCGTAGTTGAAGCCCAGCGAATGCTTGATGGGAAACCCGCCGCCGATGTTGATGGAATCCAACTCCGGGCAAATCTTTTTGAGCTGGCAATACAGGTTCACCACTTTATTCAGCTCGCTCCAGTAGTAGATATCGTCCTTGATGCCTTTGTTCATAAAGAAGTGCAGCATCTTGAGGTAAAACCGGTTGTTGCCTTTGATTTTATCCACGTAAAACTCCAGAATCTCGCGGTGGTTAATGCCGAGGCGCGAGGTATAAAAGTCAAACGACGGCTCTTCGTTGGTGGCAATCCGGATGCCGATGTTGACCGGCTCCGTAGCCCGAATGCTTTTTTTGTAATCCTCAAACTCCGCTTTGTTATCCAACACCGGAATCACGTTCTTAAAACCGGCATTGATGAGCTGGGAAATATTTTTGGTGTACTGCCGGGTCTTAAAACCATTGCACACAATGCGCACGTCTTTGGTAATCTTCCGGCGACGATACAGCTGGCGGATCAGCTCAATATCATAGGCGTAGGACGTCTCCAGATGCACCCCGTGTTTCAGCGTTTCTTCTACAATAAAAGAAAAGTGCGACGACTTGGTGCAGTAGCAGTAATAATAATTGCCGTCGTAGCGGTGCTTTTTAAACGCATCTGCAAACAGCTTTTTGGCCTTGGCCACCTGCATCCCAATCTTGGGCAGGTAAGTCAGTTTAAACGGCGTGCCGTATTTGTCAATAAGCTTCTTGATGTCCAGGCCATTGAAAATGAGCTGATTGTCTTTTACTTCAAGGCCTTCCTGCGGAAAGTCGAATGTCTGCTGGACGAGATCGAGATAGGAGTTGTTCATTAGCGGCGACGTGCAGTGCTGCGAAAGATAAAAGGATTCAGATTTGGTTTCGGGCCTGCAAAAGTATAGGTCAAAACAGACTTCCGGTCTTTGTTGTTGCCCCCTACCGCTCCAAATGGCTTTTCTTTGCAGCCTTTTGGCTTTTCGCGCCCCTCTCCCCCATGAAGAAATCGCTGCTCTACATGAACCTGGCCGTGTTCCTCTGGGGCTTCACCGGCGTGCTGGGTCGCGCCATCACCCTTTCGGCCCTCTCGCTGGTGTGGTGGCGCGTGGCGCTCACTGCCGCCATCCTGGCCCTCATCCTCACCTTTACCAAAAGCTGGACGCGCATCCGTGGCAAAGATACCCTGCGCACCGCCGCTGTGGGTGCCCTGATGGCCATCCATTGGGTAGCCTTCTATGGCAGCATCAAGCTGGCCAACGCCTCGGTGGCGCTCATCTGCCTCTCCACCGCCTCGGTATTCGTAGCCCTGCTGGCCCCGCTGGCGCGGCAGGCCCGCTTCGATGTGGGCGAGGTGCTGCTCGGATTGCTCGCACTGGGCGGCGTTTTCCTCATCTATCGCACGCAGATGCACTTTGGCGAAGGCATCCTCTGGGGCGTGGTGGCCGCCTTTCTTTCCGCCGTGTTCACGGTGTTGAATAAACCTCTGGCCGTGCGTTATCCGCCGCGCAGCATTGTGTTTTGGGAGATGACCGCCGGTGTCGTTTTGCTTTCCGGAATGTTGCTCTTTTTTCCGGAATTACTGGGCACGTCGCCCTTTCTGCCCCAACAGGCCAGCTACACAGCAGGCGAATCGCTGGGTCAGTTTCTGGCGCGCCCCAACGACTGGCTGTGGCTGGGCTGCCTCAGCCTTTTCTGCACCGTCTGGGCGCAAAACCTGGCCCTGCGCGGACTCAAAAACCTTTCTTCCTTCACCACTACCCTGCTCGTAAACATGGAACCCATTTACGGCATCGCCCTGGCGTTTCTTTTTTTCCGGGAATCCTCCGAGGTAACCGCCGGCTTTTATGGCGGTGTGGGATTAATCCTTTTGTCCGTGGCCTTGCAGGTGGCGCGGGTGATGCGGCCCGCAAAGGGCAGCGCCAAATCCCTCTAAATAATTAGTTAGGCGCTGTTGCCAGAAGGGGCGCGTGTTTTTTCAGCCCTGAAAGGGCGATAGGATTATAGAAAGAACCCCGTCAAAAGGAGAATAAGCCCTGAAAGGGCGATAGGATTATAGGGCGATAGGATAAAAACATCCTGCCGCTCCTTCCCCATAGCCCTATCCTTCCTCTTTTTTCTCTTGCTGGATGCGCTCGCCCAAAGCACGCAATTCTTCCACACTCAGGCTGTCGAGTGCTTCCAGCAAACTTTCCTTCGCGTCGTTCTTACGCATTAAATCCGCGAGCGGCTGGTGGGCAGCATCCATACCAGCCTCGGGTTGCCAGGCCAGAACATCATTGGGCGTACAGCGCAGCAGCAAACACAGCTTTTCGAGATGCTGCAACGGCACCTGCCGGTATTTCCCGCTCGAGAAATTACGGGCAGCAACCACCGGAAGTCCGTTTTTGACCATCCAGCCATAAGGATACCGAATGCCGCGCAGGGCAAACAACTCTTTCAAGTGAATCGAAAGCATGAAATAGCGGTTTTGTGTCTTAAAAGTAGGAAATTTTCTACAACAAGACTCATTTCCCAACCCCAACACTGCACTTTAACTACATAAACATGCCTATCCTAAGCAGTCATCTGCATTAAAACGACATACTAATCGATTTAGTAAGCATTCCAATCGATTTGGTAGGCATTCCCATCGATTTGGTAAGCATTCCAATCGATTTGGTAGGCATTCCCATCGATTTAGTAAGCATTCCCATCGATTTAGTAAACATTCCAATCGATTTAGTAAACATTTCAATCGATTTGGTAAGCATTCTACCCAGTAAATTATAGGCTCAATGCCATCTACAGCACCTCGCCCCAGCGGCTCTGGTATTCCTTTAAGAGCCGGTCGTGCGTCAGGTCGAAATGAATGGGAACCACCGAGGCATAATTCTGCTCCAAAGCCTCCACATCCGTATCCGCAGTCGCTCCCATCGTTTCAAAACGGCCTGTCATCCAGAAATAATCGCGGCCCCTTGGGTCCTGACGCTGATCAAAATCTTCCACCCAACGGCCCAAAGCCATCCGGCACAGCTTAATGCCCCTAAAATCCTCCGCACTGCACTTGGGGATATTCACATTGAGCAGCGTGTGCGGTTCGGCCCCTTCCGCTAGCATTTGCTTTACAATCCGGTGGGCCACTTCGCCGGCCAGCGAAAAATCGGCATCCCAACTATAATCAAATAGCGAAAACCCAACCGAGGGAATGCCTTCCACAGCCGCTTCCATCGCCGCGCTCATGGTGCCCGAATACAGCACATTAATGCTATGGTTGGCCCCGTGATTGATACCCGAAACGCACAGGTCAGGCCGGTGTCCCAGTATTTTATCCCGCGCCAGCTTCACGCAATCCACCGGTGTGCCGGTGCTTTGCCAGGCCTCAATACCGTCGAAAAGGTCTTCTACCTTGTCCAGTCGCAACGGCTTACCAATGGTAACGGCGTGGCCCATGCCGCTTTGCGGCGCATCCGGTGCCACAACGATTATTTTCCCCAGTCCCCGCATAGCCTCCACCAGTGCGCGAATGCCGGGAGCGGTAATGCCGTCGTCATTGGTGATCAGAATCGTAGGTTTTTTAGAATCTTTCATAATGTCCTGTTTGGGTGGCGAAGTTGCTTTAAATAAAATGAATCCCGCACAGGCCTCATTAAGACCGGCTTAGGAAGCATCTTCTTTCGGTTTGGAGCCCCTTTCAATCGCTTTTCGAATCACCCGCATAGCCGCTTCCGGCCCGCGGTTGGCAATGAGTGTAAAGCTGCCGCCGGTGCGCGAGCGATAGAAATTGAAAAAACGCGTGAGGTCATTCAGCCATCGCTTGCCCAGGTCGGCAATGGTTTGGATGCCTTCAAATTCCGGATTGTACATCGGCGCGCAGATCAGCCGGTCGTTGCGGATGGGCGTAGCCCCCGGCTCGTCCACCTGCTCGGCTTCAATAATGCCCAATACGCGGCAGGTCAACAGCGCGCCCACGGCCACCGGCTCGCTCGACAAGACCATCACATCCAGCGGGTCGCCATCATCGGCCAGGGTATGCGGGATAAACCCAAAATCATGCGGGAAAGAAGTACCGGCGGGCAGGGTTCGTTTGAGCAGATACAGGCCGTATTCCGGCTGCCACGCGTATTTATACCGGCTGCCGCGCGGCGTTTCTACAATCACATGAACGTGCTTTTCGTCAGCGTCGGCAAAGGGAGGTGGGAAGGTGGCCATGGATTTTAAAACCCAAAAAGTGGGCCAAAAGAAGGCCTTTTCTTAGGCTATTAGCCCCAGCTTCTGCCCCAACCACGAGTCTTTCAACGGCACAATCCACTCCTCGCGCAGCCCTTCCAGCGTGCTGACGGTGTTGTTGAAAAACGGCGTTTCCGGCGTCAGAAAACCTTTTTCCAGTGCGTAGGCTACCTGGTTCATCGGCAGCATTTCGGCCTTGTCGTTCTTAAGAAACGTCAGGGTCATCCGGTCAAAGAATGGGGTGTTGAACTGTCGCTCCAGGCTTTTGATGACCCGCACCATGCTGTCGGTGCTGCAACCGGAAACGTGGGTGTGCGCTTCATCAGCAATCACCACCACAAACTGCCCAAAAAGCAATTTTGCCCAGCCCTTCACCGGCACTTCGTGGGCGGTCCATTGCAGGTAGAATTGCAGCAGTTGTTCGTCAATCATTTTCATTTCCTCAGCAGCAAACGGACGACCCGCCTGGAAAATCCAAACGCGGGATTGGGGCGAAAAATCTTGGGGAAGTAGGGAAGAAATATTCATAGTAATGGTTGGAGCCTGCGGCTTGGACGCTACGCTGTTGGAGCGCTTCGCGCTTAGAGCCTTCGGCGTTTACATAAAGGTTTACCTTTCCAGAAAAGGCAAATTTCCGGAAATTTTGCGGGACCTGACAGGTCAAGGCTGGAACGGAGTGGAAGCCGCAGAGCCTGTAAGGTCAGAATCACACCTTCCGGGAAATAGAAATTTCCGGAAAATCTCACCCACGAATGACGCTGACCTGACAGGCTCCTGCGCTTCGCTGCGGACCTGCCAGGTCCAAAAGATTTTCGGAAATTTTAGCCCTTTAAAAGCTGCGGGTCAGGTCGGCTGTGGAAGCGGAAGCTTGGGTTTCTTCCAGAAAGCGCTTCAACATCCGGGCCATGCTGCGACTGTGGCCGGACGAAACCGGCATTCCAAAAGTATTGCCCGCGAAATGGCTGTTGAGCAAAATGCGCCCATCGTCGGCAATAAAGAGCAGCACTTCGCGTAATTCTTTTCTTTTTCCCAAATCCTGGCTCAGCATCTGAAACACTTCCGGCGCTTCCGGGTGGCGACCATGTGCGAAATGGTTTTCTACTAAAAAACGTTTCACCAAAGCCATATTATCGGCCATAAAAGGATAGGCCGGAACCACCACAAAGCGCAGGCTCTGGAAATACCGGAAAATCCCAACGACTACCGGCAGCCAGATAAGCAGCAACAACCAGTAAGGCATTGTGCTGCCATCAGATGGTGTGCGTACCATCGTAATTGAAACCCAAATCGGCAATGCCAAACTGGCTGTGCTGATTGCAAGCAGCGGCGCGAGCGTACGGCGATTGACCGGAAAGCGCTTGTGTTTCCGGATAAAAGCCAACTGGCTGACCAGCTTTTCATTCCAGACCGCCCCGCCGGAAGATTTACCGAGTTTTTTCATAAGAAAACTGGCCAACTAAAGCCATTTGGATAAGGAGCATCCCTTCAGGCTTTGCGTAGGAGAGAGCAGGCGTAATAAACCTTATAAACCTTATAAACGCATCAACACTATCAACCCATAGCGGTCTTTTCAAATCAGGCCCGGTCATTCGCCATCAGGCTGGCTGCCACCATTTCGGAGACATCCATTACCTGCACCGCTTCTTCCTGCTCGGCTTTTTTCACACCGTCGAGTAGCATCGTGGTGCAATAGGGGCAGTTGTTGGCAATAATGCTTGCGCCGGTGTCAATGGCTTCGGCACTGCGCTCCCAGTTAACGCGCGTAGCGCCCGGCTCTTCTTCTTTCCACATCTGCGCACCGCCTGCCCCGCAGCACAGGCCGTTGGTTTTGCAGCGTTTCATCTCTACCAGCTCTACATCCAAAGCTTCCAGAACCGCGCGGGGCGCTTCGTAGATGCCATTGCCGCGCCCCAGATAGCAGGAGTCATGATAGGTGATTTTCTTTCCTTTAAAAGCGCCGCCGCCCTCAAGCACCAGCTTGCCTTCGTTGATAAGTTGCTGGAGGAGTTGCGTATGGTGCAGCACCTCATAGTTGCCACCCAAAACCGGGTATTCGTTCCGGAAAATATTAAAGCAGTGGGGGCAAATGGTAACAATCTTTTTCACCTCATAGCCGTTCAAAACCTGAATGTTCTGATAGGCCATCATCTGAAACAAAAACTCGTTGCCGGATCGCCGCGCCGGATCGCCGGTGCAGGCTTCTTCTTTGCCCAGAATGGCAAATTTGTAGCCCACCTTGTCCAGAATATAAGCAAAGGCGCGCGTGATTTTCTGCGCACGTTGGTCAAAAGAACCGGCGCAGCCTACCCAAAAAAGAATGTCGGGCGTTTCGCCCATGGCCATGTATTCGGCCATTGTTTTTACCTGAATATCCATCGTTTGTTGTGTCGTTTTTTAGAGAATTTTCTTACCCATTCACCCACGCATCGCGCTCGTCGGGCGAGAATTTCCACGGTGCCATGTTGTTTTCAATGTTGGCGTTCATGGCGTTCCACTCGGCTGGGGCGTTGCTTTCTTCCATAATCAGGTTGCGGCGCAGCTGGTGGATGATATTAAGTGGCTCCAGCCCGATGGGACAGGCTTCCACGCAGGCCTGGCAGGTGGTGCAGGCGCGCAGCTCTTCCACGGTAATGTAATCGTGCAACAGGCTTTTGCCGTCTTCACCCGCAGGTTTTCCGGCATCCAGTTGGCGGCCCACTTCCTCGGTACGGTCGCGGGTGTCCATCATAATCTTGCGCGGACTGAGCTTTTTACCGGTGATGTTGGCCGGGCATACCGCCGTGCAGCGGCCACACTCGGTGCAGGTATAGGCATCCAGCAGATTTTTCCAGGAAAGATCGGTTACGTCGCGGGCACCAAAGTGCATCGGAGCGGGTTCTTCTGCGCCTTCTGCCGGAGGGGGCGGCGCTTTGTCAGGCTCCATCGCGTAGAGTACTTCGTTCTGGATTTCCGGCATGTTTTTCATCTCCGCCATGGGCTTCAGACGGGTGTAGTAGGCCGCCGGAAACGCCAGAATGATATGAAAATGTTTGGAATAAGGCAGATAATTGAGAAAGGCGAAGATGCCCAGGATGTGGCCCCACCAGCAGATGCGCTCTATCAAGCCGAGCGTAGCCGGCGACAGCCCCGTAAGCATGGGCGCAAACAACTGACTCACGAAAAAGCCGCCTCCCGTGCCTTCCTGAATACGCAACGCGCCTTCTGCCGAGTTCATCAGCAGCAGCATCGTCATCAGGATAACTTCGATGTAGAGAATCGTGTTGGCGTCCTGCTTGGGAAACCCGTCCAGCTCCGGCTGATTGAGGCGGCGCAGCTTCAGCACGTTCCGCCGAATCAAAAACACAATTACGGCAACCAGTGTCAGCACACCAAGCACTTCAAAAAAGCCAATCAGGAAGTTATAAAATCCGCCCAGTGGCCGTTCGAATACGCGGTGTTGCCCCAGAATACCATCAATGAGAATTTCCAGTACCTCAATGTTGATGAGCACAAAACCGGCATACACCAGAAAGTGCAGCACCGCCGGCACGGGGCGTTTGAACATTTTTTGCTGTCCCAGCGGCAGCAGGGCCACGTTGCGCCAGCGCGCGCCGGGATTGTCGGTGCGGTCTTCCTCGCGGCCCAGTAGAATATTGCGGCGAATGGCTTTTATTTTCCGGAAAAAAAGGAAAAAAGCAGCCACGGCCAGCAGGGTAAAAATGATTTGGGAGAGTAGCATCATAGACGATAAGTGCCTTGTTTTTGGGGCTGAAATTAGGCTTTAAGGCTTTAACAACATAAGAAGCGCGCCGGTTTGTTTAACCGGTTAAATTTGTCCCATGATGAAGCGTCTGTTTTTGCCTTTTCTGTTGCCGCTTGCTGTTGCCTTTTGGAGTCCAAACCAGGGCCTTGCACAGGAAAAAAATATTGCCGCCGAAGACCTTCAAAAGCTTCGGGTTTTTGAAGATTCGCTGGTCCGGACCGCCGACAGCATGTTGCTCGGCGTGATGCCCGAAGACCGCCTGGATGCAACGTACAAATTTGTGCGGCAGCTTAAAGCCGCACTTTCCGTTCCGGGCTCTTTTACCTATCCGTTTGACAGTCTTTCGCACTATGTCAACATCATCGGCCCCGACGACAAAGCGTTCCGGATTTTCAACTGGTCGGTTAGCGCCGATGCCAATACCCGCCGTTATTATGGCGCTATTCAGATGCCCACAACCGAATTAAAACTCTATGGCCTGAGTGACCAAAGCAGTTCTATTCAAAAAGGGGCGATGGACAGTGTGCTGGAAGGCGGCCGGTGGTTTGGTGCGCTTTATTACCGGGTGATGCCCATTCAGGCGGCTGGCGAAACGGTTTACACACTCTTTGGCTTAAACGAAAGCAACCCCCTGTCGAATCGCAAAGTGCTGGATGTACTGCGGTTTTCCAACAAAGGGCCGGTTTTTGGCGAAAAGATATTTGGTGTTCGCTCACCCGACACGCGGGAGCAAGCCGCACGTTTTGTGATCGAATACAAGAAAAATGTAGTCGCTGCGCTCAATTATAATCCCGAGCTAAGTGCGATTTATTTTGACCGGCTGGAGAGCGACGCCAACGACCCGGGCCGGAAATATACCTATGTCCCTACCGGCCAATACGATGGTTTCCGGTGGCAGGACGGACAGTGGGTTTTTGTAAAAGACATTATTCCGATCACGATTCTCAAGGACGGCGAAAATCCGGTCGGCGGGCGGGATTAGGAAATTTAGAAGCGGGATTAAAGTTTGCCAAGTAATTTCGCGCACCGAAAGAAGCCTTCCAAAGAACTTTAGGCTTTGTAGTTGCTCTTTAATAAGATGGGTTTTTGGACAAATGAATCACCACACTAAAAATAAGGGCGATATTGGCGTTTTAAAAGTGATGGCGGATTTACTAGAGCATGGAATTCATTCTTGTCTGCCGGTGTCAGAACATCTTCCCTTTGATTTGGTTGCTGTCTATCCAGATGGAAGTCTGAAACGAGTATCCGTGAAATACAGGTGCATATCAAGCAGGGGCATTCTTCATATCCCAATTTCCAGTTGCTACAGCGCTGCAAAAGGTGCCCGAACGGTTAAAATAGATAAGGGTATGATTGACTTGCTCGCAGTATACTGTCCGGATACAAAAGAGGTGTATTATCTGAATCCGGATGATTTTGGAGCCGATGTCAGTTTACGCATTACCCCTTCTAAAAATAATCAGCGTAGTGGTGTACACTATGCTAAAAATACATGGCGCCATAGTTCAATGGATAGAACGAGGGCTTTCTAACCCCTAAATCTAGGTTCGATTCCTAGTGGCGCTATTTTTAATTTACCACTACCAATTTAAATATACAAAAAGGGCACTTCATCAGTGCCCTTTTTGCGTGTTGCTATTTTTTACTTGACTGTTTCAGTCCTGATCACCGTATGGCGGCGGTCGCCTTTTTTCCTGGCGCGGCGCTTTCCATAGATGTATCCGCCGCCCGCACCGGCTGCCGCGCCAATGACAGCGCCTTTCTTTCCGCCTACAACACCACCCAATACAGCACCGCCCACACCGCCAATAGCGGCCCCTTTGGCTTTTTTACTCCAGCCTTTCTTTTTCACTTTTACGCGGGTTTGCGCGGTGGCATCATGGGAAACCGCTACGGTTCCGGCGTTTAGGCCCAGGCACATCAGGGCAATCAGGATCTTGTTTTTCATAAAAAAATCTTGTTTTAAGAATCACACATCCTAAAAAACAATAGTGCCAACGTTGCCCTTTAGGCACCGGGCGAACTGGTAAACGGAAAATGTAAAAAGACCCGGCTCCCCTTGCCTGGCTCGCTTTCAAGCATAAAACAACCGCCCAGCCCCTCCGTGCGCTGCCGCATCGTGGTCATCCCAAAGCCCTGAACTACCGTTTCCGGATCGAAGCCTACGCCGTTATCCTGAACCGCTACATCCAATCCTGACGGGTTAGCGCTCATTCGAACCCCAATACTGGAGGCACCAGAATACTTCAAGGCATTATTGATAGCTTCCTGCACAATCCGGAACAAATGCGTGGCCTGCTCGGAGGTCATCTTGATCTCTTCCGTTTCGGGGGTTGCCGTAATAGAAATTTCCGGAAACCGGCGGTAATATTCCTGAAGTTTGACCTGCCAGTCGAAGGCCGTAAGAGCAGGTTTATTAAGCAACCAAACCGTTTTGCGCAGCTCGATGATGGTCTCCTGCGTCAATTGCTTTACCGCTGCGATCTTGCCGTGGGCGCGCAATTGCGGCGATTCAATCCGGTCAATAGAAGACGAAATAAAGGTCAGGTAGGAGCCGATATTATCGTGTAATTCACGGGAGATATGCGCCCGCTGCTCGGCCAGACGGTTTTCGCTTTCCTTGCGCGCCAGTTCTTCTTTATAAAAATGTTCTTTCACCAGCGCGCGGTTGCGGTGGCGCTGCTGGCGAATGACAAAAAAGCTCACTACCCCCAGAAAGAGCAGCAACAGTCCTGAAAAAAGGGCTGCAAAGGTGGAGCGGTCTTTCTCCTTTTCCTGCTTTTGCAACGCAGCATCTTTCTCGGCAAGCGCATAGCGGGCGTTGAGCTCTGCAATGGTTTTCTGGGATTGATCCGTAAAAATGCTATCCCGCAATAAGCCATATTTTTCCTGATACACAAAGGCAGAATCGTAGGCTCCCTGCACTTTATAAAGCGCTGCCAGCCGCTTTAAATTCTCAGCATGTAGTTCTTTGTAGTTCCATAATCCGGCCAGGCTATCGCTCTTTTTGTAAAAGCGGACAGCTTTGGAATAGTCGCCCAAATCCTGGTAGAGCTGCCCCAGATCTACTGCCTGAACTGCAATGGCAAACGGATCGTTGAGCTGCTCAAAAAGCTGCAATGCATAAAGATGATGGCGCTCTGCGGAACGGTATTGCCGCAAACCCATCTTTGCCGTTGCGATAAAACTATGTGCATAGGCAATGCCCAATGTATCCTTTTGCTTTTCCCGGAAAGAAAGCGATTTCCGGTACAGATTGATAGCCTGTTGATACGCTGCCTGCATTTCATACACAACCCCCCATTCGTTCCAGACCGTTGCAAGATTATTGGAGTCGTTTAGGGTCCCAAAAATTTTTTCAGCACGTTGATAGGTCTCCGTTGCTTCTCCAAACATTTTGATCTTCCGGCACAGCCGTGCCTGATCTATAAGTGTTAGCCCGCTTTCCCGGGCAAGCGTATCAGCCGAAAATGCTTCCAAGGATCTGGCATAATCATGGGCCGCAGCGTCGTAATTGCCACTGAAATAAGCAGCGCGTCCCCGTATCCGGTGCAGGATCCCTTTTTCTTTGGCAGCCACTTTCGATTGTAGAAGGCTGTCGCAGATCGCTATCGTGCGTTCGTAATTGGTTGTAGAAAGATTTTCTAATTGCAAAAGCAGGTCCGTGTGTTGTGCACATAGCCTGTTGGTACCTAACCAAACAAAAAGCAACAGGAAAAGTCTCTTTTTCAAAAATTAAGCGTCTGAATCCAATGCTAAAATATTCTGATAAAGCAATTTTTGCAAACGCAGTTGTGCAAAGACGTAGGCAAATGCCTTTTTCAGCATCCTGGCACGATTATTTTGACGGCTTTTTTCCAAAATCATCTCCACCTCATGAACAAGAAATGGCTCGCTCTCGCCGCAGCAGGTGCTGCTTATTATCTCTTCAATACCAAAAAAGGAAATGAAGTGCGTCAAAACCTGTCCCAAAAAGCGCAAAATCTGGGCAGCAAACTCAAAGACCAATACGATCAGTATCGGGACCAAGCCTCGCAGAAAGCCGATAACACCATGGCCTGATCCGTCATTTATCGCCTGCATTGGAATTGTTTTCCCAAAAAGAAAAAGCCGCCCTGTAAACAGGGCGGCTTTTTTGATTTTACAGAGAGTTGAATTTCCGGAAATCAGCCCTCATTTCCGGAAAATTCCGCTATTCAAAGGCCATTCCAGCGTCGGCCCAATAAGCGTCCATCGCGACTAAAGCTTTTTTAAAAAAAGCAATAAGGTCTGGCCAATGATTTTGCAGCAGCGGGTTTTTCCCCCGCAGCACCGTACCCCAGAAAAGGCTTTGCGGTGGTCGGGCTTCCACAGTTATCCAATCCCAGTCTTCGCCGGTAGCCCGTCGCAACAAAGGCAGCGTTTGGATCAGCGTATCCACCAATCGTGCTCCGGCTTCGCTTTCTGCATCCGCTATTTCAATACCGGCGTAGGCTACCTTTTTTTGCAGCAATATCCGCAGATAAATTCCCGGAACGCCGGTTTCATAATTCATCCATTTACGTGGCAGGCCATCTGCCCCCGGAACCGGCTGCATGTAACGGCCAAAAGCGGTCCAGAACGCGTGGATACCGGCGGCGGTTTCTTCTTTTGAAAACATCTTGACTGTTGAAAGGTGCAAACATACAGGCTCTTATTTTCCGGAAAACAAGGCTTTGATTTCCGGAAAACAGCCCCATTTTAGGATGCTGCCTGATCTTCAGTTCAGGTAGACTTTGGAGGCTTCTATTACTTCTGCAAAGCTTCTTTTTCCAGTTCGCCTTTCTGATTTTTGGGTTACGGAAACTTTTTAAAAGCCGTCAACGCCTTTGCGACTTGGGCAGACTGCATTTGCATAGCAATAGTTCTAAAAATAAAAGAGAAAATGTTTTGCTTAATGGCTTTTACATTTGTTTACAAAACCATTCCTGCCCTTGGAAACCGTATTACGCATTTCCGGAATTACGAAGTACTATGGCCCTATCCTGGCGCTTTCGGGCGTGAGTTTTGAAGTGCCACGCGGCAGCGTTTTTGGCGTTCTGGGGCCAAATGGCAGCGGCAAAACCACCTTGCTGGGCATCGTTCTGGACATCCTGACAGCCAACAGCGGCACCTACGAATGGCTGAGCGGCGAAGCCAACAGCGCTGCCCGCAAACGCATGGGCGCCTTGCTGGAGACGCCCAATTTCTACCATTATCTTTCTGCCTGGGACAACCTGGCTATCAATGCCCGCATTAAAAGTCGTGGCTTTGACGACCGCGAACGGGTGCTGCGCCTCACCGGCCTGTACGAGCGTCGCGATAGCCCGTTTCAAACCTTTAGCCTCGGCATGAAGCAACGCTTGGCCATCGCCAACGCGCTGCTGGGAAACCCGGAAGTCATCGTGCTTGATGAGCCGACCAACGGCCTCGACCCGGCCGGCATCGCCGAAATCCGCGACCTGATTCGCGCGCTTTCCCGCGAGGGTTACACCATTATTATGGCTTCTCACCTGCTGGATGAAGTTGAAAAAGTGTGTTCCCACATGGCCATCCTCAAGAAAGGACGACTGCTGCTTTCCGGCCCGGTCGGCGAGATACTGCGCAAGGAAGACGAGTTGGAATTGAGTGCTGATTTTCCGGAAAAATTAATGGGCCTGCTGCAAAATATCTCCGGAATTGCAGACCTGCGGCAGGATGGAAGATTGATAAAACTTTCCCTCACCGATGGCTCGCGAAATGCACAAAGCATCAACCGCCTGTGCGTGGAGAACGGCATCTACCTGTCGCATCTGGTGCAGAAATCTCAAAGTCTGGAAAGCCGCTTTATGGAGCTGACTACACAACCTTAATCTCTCACTTCCCATGCAAAAACTGCTGGCCATCGAATGGCTCAAAATCAAGAATTACCGCACCTTCCGCATTCTGATCGGGCTGTTTCTGGTTTTTCTGCCGCTTTGGAACTGGGCTATTTACAACAGTGTAATCAGCGTGGGCGCGGGCGCGGTCAATATTTTGTCGCAGGCCTATTCGTTTCCCGCCGTCTGGGGCAACCTGGGTTTCTGGGCCGGCATTTTTGTGTATTTTCTGTCCATTCTGATGATTATTCTCGTCAGCAATGAATACAGTTTTCGGACCCACCGGCAAAACGTAATTGACGGCTGGTCACGCCTTGATTTTTTTCATGCAAAGGCGGGCCTGGTTTTGGCCATCAGCTTGGGTGCAACGGTTTACACGCTGCTTGTAGGGCTGGTTGCCGGGCTACTGGTAGGCGGATTTTCCGGAATGGGCAGCGGGCTGGAAAAAATCCTTTTCTTTTTTGTCTATACACTCAACTACCTGAGTTTCAGCGCACTGCTGGCCCTTTGGATCCGGCGCAGCGGTCTGGCCATCGGGTTGTTTTTCCTGTATTCTTTTATCATCGAGAATCTGTTTCGCGGCCTTATCAACTGGAAATCCAGCTGGCCGGTTGGCAATTTATTGCCCCTGCAAGCGTCTGACGAACTCCTTCCCTTCCCGATTGCGAAAATGCTGAGCGGATTGATTTCCAAAGGGCCGGTGTTTTCGGATTGGATTTATTTATTGATGAGCTGCGCCTGGATTGCCGTGTATTATTTTCTGGGAAAACGGCTGATGCAGCAGCGGGATTTTTAAAAAGGAATGAGGAGTTGTAAGGTTGAGAAGTGTTGATGAAGTTGATAGAGTTTAGAGTGGTTGATAGAGTTTAGAGTTGATAAGAAGTTTGAGAATACTGAATTTTGGGTTTTGAATTTTGGATTCTGGATTTTGGATTCTGTCTCTTGAATTTTGGATTCTGGATTCTCACAATAAAAAGTATTTAAACGCAGAAAGTCCCGGAAATTCCGGGACTTTCTGGCGTCTGGGCGGAGAGAGAGGGATTCGAACCCCCGGTACCCTTGCGAGTACTTCGCATTTCGAGTGCGACCCGTTCGACCTCTCCGGCATCTCTCCATAAATAGGAAAATCCCG
>JAEWBT010000032.1 GCA_023391015.1 Bacteroidota bacterium | reverse complement strand
CTGTTACAAACCGGCGATGTGATCGTCAATACCGGGTCGATTCCGGTAAAAGAACATTTGCCGACCAATATGATCAAAATTTCGCGTGTAGAATGAGGTTTTTAAAAGGCTTTTTGTTATTGTCTTGCTTTTTGGGGACGGGAAATATTTCCCAAACCTTTGCCCAGCAACGGCCCAAGCTCCAAAAGGTGTATTTCAATCTGTACACCGACAGCCTGAAACCGGTGCTGAACTATTACGTGAACGTGGAAGGCAAAACCGTTTCCGGAAATTACCTGCCTTTAGACACCAGCGACGTCCTTTTGACCGCCGACTGGGGCGTAATGCAGGGCAATGAGTGGGTGATTCCAAAAGTTTTGCTGCACGATAGCGTTACGTTTACGGTTGTTTCGCGGCAAAATCCGGCGCTGCGCGATCGCATCACGATTTGGATTCAAAAATGGAAAGACCCGCGCGACGCGCCAGGCTATGAGGAACCGGAAACCAACACTCCTTTTCCGGAAAACCGGCGGCGTCGGCGTTAATCTTCGCTCAGCAGCAGATTGTCGATGAGGCGCGTATTCCCCAGGCGGGCGGCAATCAGCGCCACCATTTTCCGGGAAGTATCGTATTCTTCCAACAAAGAAAGGGTCTCGGCGTCGGCCAGCGAGACATACTCCACCACAAAGCCTTTATGTTCCAGAAGTTCCCGGCTTTCTTTCGCCACCACGGCAAAGGGCCGGGTTTTTTGTTGAGCTTCAATAGAAACCAGGCACTGGTAAATCACGCCTGCCTTCGCCCGCTCAAAAGGCGACAGCCGGCGGTTGCGGGAGCTCATGGCCAGTCCGTCGGCTTCGCGGACGGTAGGGCAGATGTGCAACTGCGTATTTAGCCTTTTTTGACGAATCAGATCGGCAATCACGCGGCATTGCTGAAAATCTTTTTGTCCGAGATACAAATGCTGGGGCTGGACGATGTCGAGCAGGCGGCTCACCACTTGACCGACGCCCCGGAAATGGCCGGGTCTTTTCTCGCCTTCCAGCACGGTTTCCAGCGCGCCAAAATCAAAAGCGGGTGCGCCTTCGAGTCCTTCGGGATATACATCGGCTACCGTTGGCAGATACACTGCATCGCAGTGGGCCTCGGTAAGCATCTTTAAATCTTCGGCTGTGGTAATGGGGTATTTCTCAAAATCCGCCGGGTCGTTGAACTGCGTAGGATTCACGAAAACGGACGCAACGGTAAAGTAGCCATCCACCACAGCGCGGGCGAAAAGCGACTGGTGTCCGGCGTGGAGCGCACCCATGGTGGGCACGAACCCAACCGGTTTTTGAAGGGTTGCAAGAAATTGAGAAAGGTCGGCTGCCTTACGAAAAATAAACATCAGGTCAATAGGGATAAAGGGTTTTTTAGGGTAAAATATGAAAACTGCGTAAATTTTCGTAATTTCGCCGCTAAATTTTGCTGGTCTGTTGTCTTAAACAGCCGGTAAATCTTCGCAAATTAAAGCACCAAGTACTTAGACCATGTCTGCAGACGCAAAGAAAAGGATTCTGATAATAGCCAACGAATTGTCGCCCTATGTAGAAGATACTATTTTTGCCCCTATCCTAAACGAGCTCTCCCGAAAGACGTTTGACTCCGGTATGGAGATTCGGGTGATTATGCCGCGTTTCGGAACCATCAACGAGCGCCGCCACCGTCTTCATGAAGTCGTTCGTCTTTCGGGTATTAATATCATTGTGGATAAAGACGATTACCCGCTGGTAATCAAAGTGGCTTCTTTGCCCAACGCGCGCCTGCAGGTCTATTTCATGGACAATGAAGATTTTTTCAAGCGCAAGTTTACGGCCCGCGATGAAGCCGGGACATTCTATGAGGACAATGCCGAGCGCATGGTTTTCTTTTGCAAAAGTGCATTGGAAACCGTGAAGAAATTTGGTTGGCCGCCCCACCTGATTCATTGCCATGGCTGGATGACGTCGCTGCTGCCGGTGTACCTGAAAACGGCTTATAAAAAAGAGCCTGTTTTTGCGCATTCTAAGGTGGCTTACACCGTTCAGAATCCTCATTTTCCGGAAACGCTGGGACCAAATTTCACCAAAACGGCGATTGTAAACCAAGACTTTAAAGAAAAGGAACTGGATGCGTACAAAGCCGGAACAGCCGAAGCAATTACTTTGGGTGCAATGAAAGCGTCCGACATTCTTATTCAGGGTGAGCCGGTGCTGGAGCCAGTGCTGGAAGAAGCCATGAAGCCGGCGCGCGGTAAGAAAATCATTCGCTGGGAAGACGAGTGGACCGAAGATGCCTCCTCGCTGTTGGAAATCTATAAAAATCTGGTGGATTTTCCGGTAAAGGCTTAACAGAACCTTGTCCAATCCATCGGGTCGGATACTAGAACTTCGCCCTTCTTCTTTTTATTCCTTTTGTGAACAATCGGTTTTCTTTGTTGGCGCGGGCTTCCGTAGCTGCTTTCTTGTTGACAGGGCTATTTTCCTGTAAAGAAAATACCATCCTCAACGCCAATGTGTTGCCCGCCGGCGACAGCCTTAATACCATTACGCTGCCTGATACTTTTACCGTTGAGGCCAGAACTGTGTATGTGGACTCGGCTATAACCAGCTACCAGCGCCTGATTGCAGCCACCAAAAAAATTGTGGGAAGTGCTTTCATGGGTGCCGGCACGGTAACCAGCGATCCGTTTTTTGGGAAAACCTATGAAGCCATTGCTTTTCAGCCGGCTTCCGTAACGGCCAACTTTACTTTTGGCAACAATTCCCGGATTGATTCGGCGGTGTTGGTATTGCCTTACAGCGGATTCACCTGGGGAGACACCACTGCTGCGCCGGGCATTCACTACCGCGTGTATCGGTTGGGTGAAAACCTCAGTGGTGTGGATTCGGTGATTTACAGCAGCCGGGAGCCGGGTGTAGATCGTTCGGTGGTGCTGGGCGAGAAAACCGTTTATTTTGCCGATCTGAAAGATTCGGTGTCGGTAGGCGGTTCCCGGAAGAGTCCGCACCTACGCATTCCGCTGAACCTGAGCGCGCTGCTTCCGGCCCTCAACGAAGGCATCCAAAACAGCGCGACCCTTGCTGGGTTTGTATCTGCTTTTCGGGGACTATATCTGGAGCCGGATGGTTCGCAAAGTGGATCCATCATTCCGTATTATAGCTTTCTTTCCGGAAATGATTTGTATGAAAAGCCGGGCATTGTGGTGTATTATGGGAATGATGGCAATGCCAATACCGTGGCTTCTTTTCCGTTTCAATCTTCTTACGGAAAGGTTTATACATACGTGCGCCGCGATTATACCGGAACGCCTGCCTACAATTACGTTAGCGGGAGTAGCAGCGTGAATTCAGATTTGTTGTTGCTACAAAATGCTCCGGGTGCGGCTATCGACTTCAAAATGCCGTATGCCAAAGCATTGCCGAAGGGTGTTTACAGCCGGGCGCAGCTCTTAATAACATCTATCGACACGGTCTCGGCGAATCTGTATTTTCCACCGGCGCGCATTTTTCCGGAACGCGTCAATGCTGACGGAACGCTGTCTTCTATTGCAGACCGGCTGCCTGAAGGATCGTCTGAATCGGCCAACTTTGTAGATGGCTCGCTGCGCACCACGACGATTGGTGGGGTTACGATTAAGCAGTATTTAATAAATTTCCCCAGAGAATTGCAGCGGGTTGTAAATTCGTCGCAGGATGCATTACATTTACGCATCGGTGGCATCAGTGGTCTCCCCGGCGCTTTTCGTCTTATTGCCGGTAACCGGTCCCACCCGTTGCACCGCATTCAACTTCGCATCTCTTATACTCAAAACTAAGGTTTACAAAACGTTATGTGTGGAATTGTAGCTTATATCGGTCCACGAGAAGCTTACCCGATTCTTATTAAAGGACTTAAGCGGCTGGAATACCGCGGATATGATTCAGCAGGAGTTGCCCTTCTAAATGGCGAGCTGCATGTCTATAAAAAGGCCGGGAAGGTCTCAGACCTGGAAAACTTTGCCGATGGCGAACCTCTTAATGCTACAATGGGCATTGGCCATACCCGCTGGGCAACCCATGGTGTGCCCAGCGACCGCAACGCCCACCCGCATGTTTCCCATTCCGGAAAGCTGGCCCTGATTCACAATGGTATTATCGAGAACTACGAATCCCTGAAAACAGAACTGCAAAAGCGCGGATACGAGTTTAAAAGCGATACGGATACCGAAGTACTGGTCAACCTCATTGAAGAAATTCAAAAGCAGGAAGGCTGCGGTCTCGAAGAAGCTGTGCGTTTGTCCCTAAATCAGGTTATAGGTGCCTATGCCATCGTGGTTTTGGAACATGGCGAAGAAGAAAAAATGATTGCGGCGCGTAAAGGTTCTCCTTTGGTGATCGGCATTGGCGACGGTGAGTTCTTTGTTGCCTCCGATGCTTCGCCGATTATCGAATACACCAAGCACGTTGTCTATCTAGATGATCAGGAATACGCCGTCATCAATCGCGATGGCACGTTCCGGATCCGCAACCTGAGCAATATCGAGACCTCGCCAGCCATCCAAAAGCTGGAGATGAATCTGGAAGCGATTGAGAAAGGTGGTTTTGACCACTTTATGCTCAAAGAAATTTATGAGCAACCCCGCGCTATTGCCGACGCCTTCCGGGGCCGCGTGAGTGCCGCCGAAGGATGGATCAAACTGGGCGGCATTCAGGAATATATGCAGCGCATCCTCAATGCGCCGCGCCTGCTGGTGGCTGCCTGTGGCACATCTTGGCACAGCGGCATTTTGGGCGAATACCTGATTGAAGATCTCGCCCGCATTCCGGTAGAGGTAGAATATGCATCGGAATTCCGGTATCGTAACCCCGTTATCAGCGAAAGTGATGTGCTGATTGCTGTATCCCAATCCGGCGAAACTGCCGATACGTTGGCTGCCATCGAACTGGCCAAAGAGCGCGGCGCACTGGTGTACGGCATCTGCAACGTAATCGGCTCTTCCATTGCCCGCGCCTCCCATGCCGGGTCTTATACGCACGCCGGACCGGAAATTGGAGTGGCTTCTACCAAGGCCTTTTCTACGCAGGTGGCTATTATTACCCTGATGGCCCTGCAAATCAGTCAGGAAAGGGGAATCATGCCGGTTTCACGGCTGCGCGAGGTGTTGTTTGAATTGGAAAACGTTCCGGCTAAAATCGAAAAAACGCTGCTGCTGGATGCCCAGATTCAGGAAATCGCCAAGGTATATAAAGACGCGCCCAGCTTTTTGTTCTTAGGCCGCGGCGTAAACTTCCCGGTAGCGCTGGAAGGTGCCTTGAAGCTAAAGGAGATTTCCTACATCCACGCAGAAGGCTATCCTGCAGCCGAGATGAAACACGGGCCGATTGCGCTTATTGATGAGAATATGCCGGTGGTTTTCCTGGCAACCAACATGAGCGCCTATGAAAAAATCGTTTCCAACGTTCAGGAGGTAAAAGCCCGCAAAGGCAAAGTGATTGCCATCGTGAACGAAGGCGACACCCAGATTAAAGCCTTGGCAGACCACGTAATTGAAGTGCCGGCAACCGAAGAAATGTTCTCCCCACTAATTACCATCGTTCCGCTGCAACTGCTTTCTTATCACATCGCCATTATGCGCGGCTGCGATGTGGACCAACCCCGCAACCTGGCCAAGAGCGTAACGGTAGAGTAGAAATGTAGCTTATTTCCGGAAATCTTCTTAAACAAAAAAGCAACGCATCCATGCGTTGCTTTTTTGTTTGAATCCAAAGAAAAGACGACCATTATTGTCCGCTCCACAGGCCAGTTCCGGTGCCATGGGGAATTTTTCCGAGATGCTTAAACGCTTTCTCAGTTGCCTCGCGGCCTCGCTGGGTGCGCACGATGTAACCTTCCTGGATCAGAAACGGCTCATACACTTCCTCCAGCGTACCGGGCTCTTCGCCCACCGCCGTCGCGATGTTGCCGATGCCCACCGGCCCGCCTTTAAATTTCTCAATCAGCGTGGAGAGAATGCGGTTGTCCATCTCATCCAAGCCGTTGGCATCCACGTTCAGGGCTTTGAGGCCATGCTCGCAAATACCCATATCAATCACACCATTGCCCAATACCTGCGCAAAATCGCGCATCCGGCGCAGCAGGCCGTTGGCAATCCGTGGGGTACCCCGGCTGCGCCGCGCCACCTCGCCCGCCGCGTCGGACGTGATTTTTACATTCAACACGCCCGCTGCCCGCATCACTATGCCCTGTAAGACTTCCGCCGGATAATAATCCAACCGGTTTTTAATGCCAAAGCGCGACAGCAGCGGCGCTGTGAGCAAGCCAGAGCGCGTGGTCGCGCCCACCAGCGTAAAAGGAGCCACATTAAGCTGAATAGACCGCGCTGCCGGACCGCTATCGATCATAATGTCAATCTTAAAGTCTTCCATCGCAGCGTAGAGGTATTCTTCTACTACGGTGCTGAGGCGGTGGATTTCATCGATAAACAGAACATCGCGCGGTTGCAGGCCTGTGAGCAGCCCGGCCAGGTCGGCGGGTTTTTCAATCACCGGGCCACTGGTTTCCTTGATATTAGTCCCCAGCTCGGTAGCTACAATGCGCGAAAGGGTGGTTTTTCCCAAGCCGGGCGGGCCGTGAAAAAGCACATGGTCGAGGGCTTCACCACGGGCATTGGCGGCTTTGATAAAGATGCGCAGGTTCTCAATCAGGTGGGGCTGACCGGAGAACTCGGCAATGGATTGGGGCCGGATTTGATTTTCGAAATCGCGCTGCTGCGGGTCCGGATGTTCCGCCGCGCGTACGTGAGAATTTTGCACAGGAATCGTAAAAGTAAATAACAACAGACAAGGGTAGAAGTTGGGCTGGAAAGAGCGGGTTGTAAAGCATTCATTCATATCGCCTACAATAAAAAAAGCCGTTGGATTTCCGGAAATCCAACGGCTTTTTCTAAAAAAGAAGTGATTTTACTTTCCCAGAATCCATGCAAAAATCAACGGCGCTACAATCGTCGCGTCGCTTTCCACGATGAATTTTGGTGTCGTGATGTCCAGCTTGCCCCACGTGATTTTCTCGTTTGGAACCGCACCGGAATAGGAGCCGTAAGACGTGGTGCTGTCGGAAATCTGACAGAAATACGCCCAGAAAGGCACATCGTGCATCTCCAGATCCTGATACAGCATGGGCACCACGCAAATCGGGAAGTCGCCTGCAATGCCGCCGCCAATCTGGAAGAAACCAACGCCTTTTCCGGAGCAGTTGGCCCGGTACCAGTCGGCCAGCCAGGTCATGTATTCAATACCACTTTTCATCGTCGAAGGCTTCAGCTCGCCTTTGATGCAGTAAGAAGCAAAGATGTTCCCCATCGTGCTGTCTTCCCAGCCGGGACACACAATCGGCAGGTTTTTCTCCGCCGCCGCCAGCATCCAGCTGTTCTTCGGGTCAATCTCGTAATACTGTTCCAGCACGCCGCTGTTCAGCATTTGGTACATGTATTCGTGCGGAAAATAGCGCTCCCCGGCAGCTTCGGCATCTTTCCACACTTTTTCGATGTGGGCCTGAATGCGGCGGAACGCTTCCTCTTCCGGAATGCAGGTATCGGTTACGCGGTTGTAGTGGTTTTCCAGCAGGTCAAACTCTTCCTGCGGACTCAGGTCGCGATAGTTGGGCACGCGCTTGTAGTGGCTGTGGGCCACCAGGTTCATAATATCTTCCTCCAGGTTGGCACCGGTGCAGGAGATAATTTGCACTTTGTCCTGCCGAATCATTTCGGCCAGCGAAATACCCAGTTCGGCGGTGCTCATGGCCCCGGCCAGGGTAATCATCATTTTGCCATTGTCGAGCAGGTGCTCTTCATAGCCTTTGGCGGCGTCCACGAGGGCAGCAGCGTTGAAGTGGCGGTAGTTGTGTTCAATAAACTGGGAGATAGGGCCTTTGCCGGCAGATGCTTTTGTCATTATAAAAGAAATGTTTTTTGAAGAAGGAGAAAACAAAAAAGCCATTCCCGGAAAATCATTTCCGGAAACGGCGCAAAGGTAGCCGGTTGTAGAGACAAGGCATGCCTTGTCTCTGCCGAAAAACCTGTTTGCCCGGATGCTACCGCACCACCACCTTTTCTTTTCCGGAAATCCTGCTCACGTGGCAGCAATCCACCCCGATTTCATAGGTTTCATTCACAACCGTTTTCCCATCTTTCATCCCCGTAAAAATCATTTTTGTACGGGTGTTTTTGTTGTCGCCCACAAAGGCATCGGAAACCACCGGATAATCGCCGCCGTTTTCGCCCGGCTGCATGGCACCGGTGTTGCCCACCACGGTGTTTTTACCGGCCAGCGTGGTTTGGTAGCTATCAAGCTTTACCGGGTTACCTGCGGCATCCACGACCTGAATGCTGATGGTCCGGAACTCCATTGTACACATCACCGTGCGGCAATCAGTAGGCGGGTTAGAAGGACCGGTTACAGGGGCTGTTTTGTCGGTGCAGGACGCTGCGCCCAAAAGCAAAGCAGTCGCAAAAAGAATGTTTTTCATCCAAAAGAATTTCCGGTTTTCATAAAAAGACATTGCCAGCGGATGGCAGTCCTCCCAATACATTTGCGCCCGTAAATCATTGCCCTCCCCACATGCATTTCCGGAAATTTCTCTTTCCAGCGCTGTTTTTAAGTACGCTCCCGGCCCTCGCCCAAACCACCCACGATATCGCGCCCGTCACCATCACCGCCGGCCTGCATCCCCAGACCGAAACCGCCCGCGCCGTGGAGGTGATTTCCGGAAAAACATTCGCCGACCTGCCGGTACATTCCCTTGATGAATTACTGCGCTACGTGCCGGGCGTGGAAGTGCAGGCGCGCGGCCCCATGGGTTCGCAAAGCGATATCGTGATCCGCGGTGGAACCTTTCAGCAAGTGTTGATTGTGGTGGATGGCCTGCGGCTCAACGACCCGATTACCGGCCATTTCAACAGCAATATCCCCATTGCGCCCGACGAAATCGACCGCATCGAAGTCCTCAAAGGCGCGGCCTCAGCCATTTATGGCGCCGAAGCCGTGGGCGGCGTGGTGCATATCATTACCAAAACTTTTTCCGGAAAAAAAGAAACAACCGGACAGGCGCGCCTTTCCGGCGGGCAATACGGCCTTTTCGGGGCACAGGCAGGCGGAACGATTTTCCGGAAATCGACCACGATTTCCGGCGGGCTGCTCCTGAACCACGCCGACGGCGCACCGCAGCGGGGCACCACCGGCTTTTTCGACAACACCACTGCTTCGCTTTCTGTTGCGCAGCAACTGGGCGGGGGCTGGACGATGGGCGCCCGCACCGCCTACGACAACCGCGATTTCTCGGCTCAAAACTTCTACACCACATTCGCCAGCGACACGGCCCGTGAAAAAGTGCGCACTTTCTGGCAACAAGCCTCGCTGCAATACCAAAAAGGCCGCTGGAATGTGCGCCTCGATGGCGGCTACAAAACCCTGCGCGATGAATACGCCTTCTCGCCCTCGGCAGTGGCCAACGACAACCGCGCTTCCTTGCTGCAAGGCCTGGCCGTTGCCAGCGTAGCGCTTTCCCCTCAAAGCAATCTGACGCTGGGCGGGCAGGTTATTTCCGGAAAGATGGAAAGCAACGACCGCGGCAACCACCAACTGGGGCAGGGTGGCGTGTTTGCCCTCTACAGCCATCGTCTGTGGGGAAAACTTTTGGTGGAACCGGCCCTGCGTCTTTCGTTCCCGCAGCGCGAAAAGGCTTTGCTGATTCCGCAACTGGCCGCTGCCTGGAAGGGCAAGGGCTATAAAATCTTTGGTTCGGTGGGCACCTCGCTGCGCGAACCCGATTTCACGGAGCGCTTCAACAATTACCAAAAACCATCGGTGAAAAGCGGCTCGATCGGCAACCCTGACCTGGTGGCGGAGAAAGCCCTGAATTACGAACTGGGTGCTACCCTCCAACCCAACGATGCCCTCACGCTGACGGCCACTGCCTTTCGCCGCGAGCAGCAGAATCTGATAGATTTTGTGACCGCACCTTTTGCACAAATGCCCCGTACCGAAAACCTTGTGCCCACCGGCTCCTACGCCCTGGCGCGCAACATTGCTTCGGTGGCCACAACCGGACTGGAAATCGCCGGGCAGTATCAAAAAACGCTGCCCAAAGGGCGCATCTCGGGTGGCGCGGGGCTGACTTTCCTCAACAGCGAAGGCAGCAACGGCGCACCGGGATTTTACATTAGTTCGCACGCCCGTTTTCTGGCCAATGGCTTTGTTTCGGTGCAGCACCGCTGGCTGACGGTCTCGGCTACGGGGCTTTATAAAGAGCGCCAAACCTTTGCTGCGCCCGCTATTGAGGCGCGGGTAAGTCCTTCTTACTTCACGCTGGGCGTGCGCGCCGAGGCGCGCGTAGCACGCTGGCTTTCCGTTTTTGCGCAGGCCGATAACGCGACGGATGCGCAATATAGCGACTTGCTGGGCACGCCCATGCCGGGCCGGTGGTGGAGCGGCGGCGTGCGGCTGATGGGTGGGAAGTAAAAAGTCCCTGAATCTTCCTGCACTGCTTTTGTTACGCCGGGGTTCATGCGCATACGCTACTGCCGGGATTCCGCCTTTCGGCGGAATGACAAAACAAAAAACGAGCGCGTGAAAGGGCGTTGTACGACGCTGCAAAACCGCTGTTTCTTTCCAAAGATTCTTCCCCCTTTACCGCAACACATACCGGTCGGGCTTCACCAGCGGGGCCTGCTCCATGCCGGCTTGCTCGCGCACCGAGAAGGCGATGGTATGGCAAATCGTATCCAGCGCCAGGTCGTTTTCTTCTTCGCCAAAAGGCTCCGACACTTCGTCGATCACCGCATCCAGCCCAATAAACGTGTAGCTGATAAACAACACCAGAAAAGGCGTGGCCCAACCCAGCATCTCCACCAATCCAAACGGCAAAAAGAAACAATACAAATACGCTGTGCGGTGCAGCAAAAGCCGGTACGGAAACGGCAGCGGGGTAGAGGCAATGCGCTCGCAGCCGCCCGCTACGTTGGAAAGCGCGTTGAGCTGCACGTCAATCTGCGCCAGCCGGATCGGGTCCAGGCCGCCGGTTCGCAGCTTTTCGGCTACCCACGCCGCCATCAAATCCAGCAGGGCCACGGGTTTGAATACCTTGTTTTCAATCTGCGCATAATCCTCTGCAAGCAACACGCGCCGCAGGCGCAGGCTGCCGTCTTTCTTGCGCAACTGGAAATTCAACGCCCAGCAAAACGCCACCACCAGGTTTACAAACCGCACCTTCTCCGCCCGGTCGCTTTCCACCAGCGTCAGCACCTGCCGCACCAGCGAGCGCGTCTCAATCACCAGCGAGCCCCACAGCTTGCGGCCTTCCCAAAAACGGTCGTAGCTCGCCGTGTTGCAAAACCCCATAAAGATGGCCAGCGAAAGCCCCAGCAGGGTGAAAAGTACCGGATTGATATGCAGGGTGTAGTGCGGCACCCACCCATGAAAGACGCACACCCCAGCGGAGAAAAGCGTGAGAATGCCCAGTTGCGGCAAAATTTTCTTCAACACCGACCCGCGCCACACAAACAAAAGCGTAAACCAGTTTCTGGAATTCCGGATAATCATAACCAGTCGCAAAATTGAGGCCGGCGGTTGGGAGAAAAGAGATTTGGTTTTTTTTCAGATCGCCCTTTCTATAAATTCCCTTTTCCCTTATTTTTGGTTTTTCTATTCTTTAAAAACCACTTTCTCATGGCCTCCACCTCCGAAACCGGGCACGCTAAAAACCTGGGCAATTTCAACACCCTCATTGCCGCCGCCGAAGGCATGAACACTGCCTACGTGCCTTCCAACACAACCCTCAAGATCGCCAATCTACGCACCCAGGAAGCCGCGGCAAAGGCGCTCAACATCGAGGTGAAAGACGCCAAAACCAACTGGGCCACCGCCGTCAACAGTCGCGAAGCGGAGTTTGAAGACCTTAAACCGCTGGCCACGCGCGTGGTGAACGCCTTCGAAGCCGCCCTGCCCAACAATCAGGCTGCCATCGCCGACCTGCGCGCCCTCAACCGCAAGCTTCAGGGCTCCAAGAAAAAGAAACCCGCTGCCGACCCCACACCCGAATCTATCTCCACCTCCCAGCAATCCTACGACCAGCAGGCCGATCATTTCCGGGATTTAATCTCCTTCCTGAAAGCCCACCCCGCCTACGCCCCCAACGAAGAAAAGTTGCGGGTAGGCCACCTGGAAGAAATGCTCACCCGCATGGAAGAAATAGGGCAGGCCGTGGCCCCCACCGAAACGGCCTATAAAAACGCCCTCACCGCCCGCAACAAAGCCTTCTACGAACCGGTTACCGGCCTTGTGGATACGGCAAAGGCCGTGAAGAAATACGTCAAAAGCGTTTACAACGCCACCGCCCCCGAGTATAAAGTCTTTAGCAAGATTCCGTTCCGGAATGTGAAGGATAGATAGTTGTCCGAAACCTTTTATGTGGGGCTTGTGAACGGACGGGGATGGTATGCGCACGGGCGGGGATAGCGTACGCACGGATGATTATGTCGTACGCACGGGCGGGTGCGTTCCGGAGGAACGCTTTGTCGGTAGAGAGAAAGGGTTAATGATATTCGCGTTCCGGAGGAACGCTTTGTGGGTTTTTTGCTACCTACGAGGCGTTCCGCTGGAACGCGTGTGCTGTGAATGTTTCTTTTGTTTCTACCTACGAGGCGTTCCGCTGGAACGCGGGTAAAATGTATCTTTATTTCTACCCACGAGACGTTCCTTCGGAACGTGGATGCTGTGAATTCTTTTTTTGTTCTACCCACGAGATGTTCCTCCGGAACGTGGATGAAACGCATTCATGATAAGGAATTTAAATCGCGGGTCATTGCGAGCGAAGCGAAGCAACCTGCACATTAACCAATCATTTTGTGCAGGTTGCTTTGTCGTTCCTCCTCGCAATGACCCGCATTTGTATCACAAAAAAGGGCAGACTTCATAAGCCTGCCCTTTTCCGGAAATTCAAACCATGTCCACCCCTCTCCCTCGGAGAGGGGCCGGGGATGAGGCCTTCTACCGCCAGCCGCCGCCCAGCGCGCGGTAGATATCCACCATCGCCGCCAGTTGCTTGCGCTTGGTTTCGATGATTTCCAGCTTGGCTTCCAGGGCATCACGCTGCGTCAGCAGCACCTCCATATAATCGGCACGGCCATACTGAAACAAACTGGTGGCCAGCGCAATCGACCGGCTCAGCGCATCCACCTGTTGGTTTTTGAGGTTGAAGCTCGCCTGAATGTTGCTCACCTTCGCCTGCTGATTGGCCACTTCGATATAAGCGTTCAGCACCGTGCGCTCATACGCATATGCCGCCGCCACCTGCCGCGCATTGGCCCCTACATACGTCGCCTTGATGGCCAGCCGGTTCACGAGCGGGGCCGTCAGGTCGCCCGCCAGATTGGCCAGAATGCTTTCCGGCGTGCTGAGCAAAAACTGGGGCTTAAAGGCCTGAAAACCCAGCGCCGCGCGGATGTCGAGCGAAGGATAGAAATGGGCTTTCGCTACCTGCACGTCCAGCTTCGAAGCGGCGACTTCCAATTCGGCGCGGCGCACATCGGGCCGGTTTTGCAGCAGTTGCGATGGAATGCCCACGGCAATCGCCGCCGGCAGGGTAGAATCCAGCGAGCTGGCCGGATGGGCGGGATCGAGCGAAAGACTGCTGCGCACAATGGGCTGCGGAAAGCGACCGAGCAAAAAGTTGATGCGGTTTTCGGTTTCGGTAACCTGCTGCCGCAGGTCGTATTGCAGGCTGCGCGTTTTGAGCACTTCGGCTTCAAATTTCTGCACGGCCAGCTCTGTTACCCGGCCTGCTTCTTTCTGCAACCGCACCACGCCGAGCGCGTTGGTCAGGATGCCGATGTTTTGGGTGGTGAGCGCCAGTTGGTTGTCCAGCGCCTGAAGCTCGTAGTAGCTGTTGGCCACCTCGGCCACGATGTTGGTGATGGCAAAGTTCCGGCCTTCAATCGTGCCCAGATAGCGGGTGAGCGCCGATTTGCGGGCGTTGCGCAGCTTGCGCCAGATGTCCACCTCCCAGTTGGCAATGAGGCCTACCTGAAAGTCCGGAAACAGCGCCGGATTTTCCTTTGCGGGATCTACCGGGATCGCTTCTTCCAGCGCACCGATGCGGGTGTAGCGCGGCGTGTGCTCAAGGCCTGCACCCGCCTGCGCGCGCACGGTAGGCAGGTATTCGCCCTGGCGGATCTGCGCTTCGGCGCGGCTCACCAGCGTTTCGGTAAAGGCGATGGCCAGCTCCTGATTATTGCGCACCGCCGTGTCAATCTAGGCCACCAGGTTGGGATCGGTAAAGTAGTCTGCCGGTTTCCGGAAAGCCGAGTTGGTGGTGTCCATATTTCCGGAAAGATACGTTTCCGGAATCGGGTTGTGGCGGACGTTGGTAGCCACCTGCGGCAGCTTGCAGGCCGAAAAGCCCACAGCGAGCAACAGTGTTGCAGCCAGGCTGCGAATGATTTGTTTTTGCTGGTAGAGACGTCCAATCTGGGCGTATCCCGCATCTGATTTCATTAGAAGACGTTCCGGTAGGAGACGTTCCGGTAGGAGACGCCCAAGTTGGGCGTCTCTACGGGTACTCTTTTGTCTTTGGTCTATCGTCTTTTGTCTGCGAAGTATCTTACAAATCCGTTTCATACGCGTGTTTGTTTTCAAAGTTTTCAGTAAGTGGGTTTTCGTCTTCGCCTTTAATGAGTTTTCTTCCGGAAGCGATGGATCCGAAGATGTAGTACAGCCCCGGCACGATGATGACGCCAAAGACAGTCCCGAACAGCATCCCACCCAGCGCCGA
This sequence comes from Bacteroidota bacterium, assembly GCA_023391015.1. GTDB lineage: Bacteria > Bacteroidota > Bacteroidia > Chitinophagales > Chitinophagaceae > UBA1952. The sequence continues at coordinate 22,199 of JAEWBT010000032.1, read as the reverse complement.
AGCGCCAATCGTGCGATTGCCAATGGCGCCCGGCCCATGCGCCCGCACCAGCGGAATCAGTCCGGCGATAAAGGCAAACGACGTCATCAGGATGGGGCGGAACCGCACCTTCGCGCCTTCAATGGCGGCCTCCAGAATGCTGCGGCCTTCCTGGTGTTTTTGCGCGGCAAACTCCACAATCAGCACCGCGTTTTTACCCAGCAGTCCCACCAACATGACCAAGCCTACCTGCGCATAGATATCGTTGGCCAATCCCATCATCTTCACCAGCAAGAATGACCCGAAAATCCCCGCCGGCAGCGATAAAATCACCGACAGCGGCAGGATAAAGCTTTCGTACTGCGCGGCCAGTACCATGTACACAAACGCCAGTACAATCAGGAAGATGTACACCGCTTCGTTGCCCCGGCCCACTTCATCAATGCTCAAGCCTTCCCAGGCAATATCGTAGCCGTGAGGCAGTTTGGCGGCTTCTTCCTGAATGGCTTTAATGGCTTCGCCGGTCGAGAAGCCCGGTGCCGGTTCCCCGCGAATGGCCGAGGAGTTGAACATATTGTAGCGCGTAATCTCGTTGAGCCCGTGGCCTTTCACAATGCTCATAAACGCCGAGTAGGGCACCATCTCGTCGCGGTCGTTCTTCACGTAGAGCTGCAAAATATCTTCCGGAAGTGCGCGGTATTGCGGCAGGGCCTGCACATATACCTTGAAGAAGTTGCCAAACCGGATAAAGCCTTGTTCGTAGGTAGAGCCAATCATGATGCTGAGGTTATCCATCGCCTTGCCAATGGAAACGCCCTTTTGCATCGCCGCCTGATTGTCGATTTTGAGCTCGTACTGCGGGTAATTGGCCGAGAAGAAGGTGAAGAGTCCCGTCAGTTCCTTACGCTTGCGTAGCGCCGCCATAAACTGCTCGTTTACCGGCTCCAGATCACGGTAATTATCGCTGTTGGTTTTATCCAGGAGGCGAAGCGAGAACCCACCTGCCGCGCCATAACCCGGCACGGCCGGCGGACCGAAAAACTCAATCGTGGCGCCCGGAATTTCTTTTGCTTTTTCTTCCAGAAGGCGAATAATGTCGTTAACGGAATTTTTGCGCTCATCCCACGGTTTGAGGTTGATGAGACAGGTACCGGCGTTGGAGCCCCGGCCTTCGGTGAGTACCTCATAGCCCGCCAGCGACGAAACGCTTTGAATGCCTTCTACTTTTTCAGCCAGGCCCTGCAACTCGCGGGAGATATGGTTGGTCCGCTCCAACGTGCTTCCCGGCGGCGTCTGGATGATGGCGTAAATCATGCCCTGGTCTTCGTTGGGGATAAATCCGGAAGGCAGGGTGCGCGATACGCCAAAGATGCCAAAAGCAAACAAGGCCAGCAATCCAAACGTGATGAGCCGGCGATCTACAATCTTCGTCAGGAAGCGCGTATAGCGGTTGTTGAGCCGGTCGAACTGGTGGTTGAACTTGTCGATCACCCAGTTGACCGGTGTTTTTTTGCGCGGCTTGCCATGGGTGTCTTTCAGAATCATGGCGCACAGCACGGGCGTAAGCGTGAGCGCTACAATTCCGGAAAGCACAATGGAACAGGCCATCGTAATGGCAAATTGCCGGAAGAAAATCCCCACCGGGCCGGTCATAAACGTTACCGGCACAAACACTGCCGTCATCAGCAGCGTGATGGCAATAACAGCTCCGGAAATCTCCCCCAGCACTTTCTTTACCGCGTGGAATGGCGAAAGATGTTCTTCGGCCATCTTGGCGTGCACGGCTTCTACCACCACAATCGCGTCATCCACCACAATCCCGATCGCCAGCACGAGGGCAAAGAGCGTGATGAGGTTGATGTTGAGCCCAAACAGCTGCATAAAGAAAAACGCCCCAATGAGCGATACCGGAACGGCGATGATGGGGATAAGCGTGGAGCGCCAGTCGCCTAAGAAGAGGAACACCACAAGCGCCACCAGCACAAAGGCTTCGCCCAGCGTGTGCACCACCTTCTCAACCGAGGCGTTCAGGAACGAGCTTACATCATAGGAAATCTCGTAGTCCATGCCCGGCGGAAAATCTTTTTTCAATTCTTCCAGCTTGGCTTTCACTTCTTTGATCACGTCCTGCGCGTTAGAGCCAAAACTTTGCTTGAGTACCAGCGCCGCCGACGGGTAGCCGTTCATGTTGGAGTAGATGTCGTAGAATTCCGAACCCAGCTCTACATCGGCAATGTCTTTGAGATGCAACAACTCCCCGTTGGCATTGGACCTCACAATCACGTTGGCGTATTGCTCTGGTTGGTTGTAGCGGCCTTCGTAGGTGAGCACATATTCCAGCGCTTCGCTTTGCTTGCCGTCGGCCCGGCCAATCCGGCCCGGCGAGCCAATCACGCTTTGGTCGGCCAGCGCTTTCATCACCTCTTCGGTCGAAACGTTGTAGGCCCGCATCCGGTCGGGTTTCAGCCACACGCGCATCGCGTATTGCCGGCTACCGAGTATCTGGGCCGAGCCAATTCCGGAAACGCGGCTCAGTTCGCGCTGCACGTTCACCTGCGTGTAGTTGTAGAGGAAATTCTCGTCTGCATTCTTCTTATCCTTGCTGTATACGTTCACGTACATCAGCATGTTGGGTTGCAGGATACTCACGATGAGCCCTTCCCGCTGCACCAGTTCCGGAAGCCGGTTTTGCACTTGTTCAATCCGGTTCTTCACCGCGACTACAGCCGCGTTGGGATCGGTACCGAGGTTGAATACTACTTGAATATTGGCCTCACCGGCGCTCACGGCGTCGGAGGTCATGTAGCGCATCCCCGGCACGCCGTTCAGCGCTTTTTCCATCGGAATGAGCACCGATTTTACCAGTACATCTGCACTTGCACCCGGGTAGGCCACACTTACAATCACGCGGGGCGGGGCAATGCTCGGAAACTGCGAGGTAGGCAGCGTCTTGATGGCCAGAATGCCCATAAACACCAGCACCAGCGAGATGATGATGGCCAGGACCGGCCGTTTGAGAAATAAATTAAACACAGGAATTTAATGATTAATGATTAGGGATTAATGATTAATGAAGTGTAACCGATAATGATTAATGTTGAAGGATGAGAGAAAACATCTTGCGGGACAAAAGCTTCTTGTTTGCGGTCCGGATCGTGCGGGCTATTCAATTTCTTCAGGAGAAGAAAAAAGAGTTTGTGATGAGCAAACAACTATTACGCTGCGGAACGGCAATTGGGGCACTGATTCGGGAAGGAGCATTTGCCGAAAGCAAAGCCGATTTTATTCACAAGAACCACATTGCCCAAAAAGAAGCGTCTGAATGTGCGTACTGGCTGGAATTACTTCACCAGACAGATTATCTCTCGCAAGCGGAATTTCAAAGCCTTTATACAGATGTCGTTGAGTTGCTCAAGCTGCTCACCGCTACCCTTAAAACTGCAAAGACCTCCATTAATCATTAATCGTTACTCATTAATCATTATTGCTTATTCTGCGTGCAGGCTCAGGCCGCTCATCACTTTGCGCGGCTCCTGAAAATCATAGGCGATTTTTTCGCCGTTCTGCACTTTCCGGATGCCTTCGAGCAGGATGCGGTCGCCCGCAGCCAGTCCGGTGCCGATGAGATAGAGGTCAGGCAGTTCGGCGGCAATGGTGATGGGCCGGAGCTGCACCTTGCTGTTTTGATCCACTACATAGACGTATTTTTTGTCCATGATTTCCATCGTAGCCTTTTGCGGAATAATCAGGGCATTGTGCATGGGTTTACGCACCAACACATTGCCGGTTTCGCCGTGGCGCAGCAGGCCTTTAGGGTTGGGAAAGGTTGCCCGGAAGGCAATGTTACCGGTTTCGTTGTCGAAGTCGGCTTCAATGGTTTTGACATAGCCGGTCTGGTCAAAAACCTGTCCGTTGGCCATCAGCAACTGCACGGCAATGGCGGTGTCGTTTTGCGGATTGGATTTGAAATCCAGGTACTCCGCTTCCGGAACGTTGAAATACACCCACATCTGGCTGTTGTCGGAAAGCGTAGTGAGCAACTGACCTTCTTCTACCAGACTTCCCAGCCGCACCTGAAACCGGTCGATCATGCCGTTGAACGGCGCGCGGATGTCGGTAAACTGCAAGTGTACTTTGGCTAGGTTCACCGCTGCTTCGGCTTGGGCCAGCTTGGCGCGGGCCAGTTTGGCTTCGGTGGGCGAAACCACATTGCTATCGGCCAGTCGCTTGGTGTTTTGATATTCGATAGAAGCGTAAGCCGCTTCGGCTTCGGCACGTTGCTTCTCGGCCTGGTAGAGGTTGGGCATCACCTGAAAGAGTGGTTGGCCCTGCCGCACGGACTGGCCTTCATCTACAAAAATCTTTTGCAGATAGCCTTGTTCCTGCGCCCGCAGCTCGATGTGGCTGATGGCTTTAATCTGGCAAACGTATTGCTTGATGAGGGACGTGTCCATCTGCAATACGCTGGTAACCATGAACTTTTGTTTTTCTTCGGCTTCGGCTACGTGTTTGCAGCTGGTTTGAGAAAAGAGCGCACAGGCGCCCAGTATCATGAGAAGATTTCTCATAAAGGAGATTCGAAAGGAATTGAGAGCGTAGAAAAAACGCAGCCTTCCGGAAGGCGAAAAGGCATTGAGAGGTCTCCGGCGGACCGGCTTGAAAAGCCAGTGCTTTTCCGGAAATTTCCGGAAACAGATTCCTGCTTAAAGGCTGCGGAAAAGAAAAAGGGTGGAGCCGGGTAGGGAGCCCAGGCTCCACCACGCAAAAAGGCCGCGCAGTTGGTAGATGCTGCACAGCCCACGGAAAAGGCCACCCATTACAGGGCAGCCTCTGGTTTTTCTACACTCTGAAAACACACAGCAAAACGTGTCGCTGACACGTTGCCGGATACAAACGAACATCCGGAAAAATGCCTTCGGCCACTGCGCTACCTGCCACGGCGGGCGGACTGTTGGGCATGGCACCCAGCCAAAGCGCAAACGCCGTCAGGGCTGCATCATGGTCGTGAAAATCCCGGATGTCTTCTTCCTCCAGCACCGGAAACGCAAATGCCGGAGACGCTTGTTCCGGCTTATGAAAATGCAGTGCCTTATACGCATCCACCGGCCGCAGGGCTGCAGTGCCTGTGGGCGCTGTGGTCGCAACGGTATCCTGCGAAATCAGGCTATAGGCAGGTGCGCCGCTTACAAAAAGCGAAACCACCAAAAACCAGATTCTCAGGAAATGCTGCATATGCAAAGAGGTGGCAAAGCTAAAGCGGCTTCTGAGGTCCGGAAAACTTAGACAACGTTAAAAGTCTTTTATCGCTGCCAAACCGAATAGAAACCCCAGTACGCAAAAAGGCCAACGAGTGCCCCAACAGTCAGCAGGCTTGCCCATAGCATTAAAGCTGCGAAATAATTTTTCTGCTTGCTTTGCACAAGATTGTATGCGGCTTTGCCCAGCGGAAAAAGCGCCAAGGCCAGCACGAAAGGCAGGTACGAAGCGACATTCAACAAGAAGGCGTGCGGCTCCTCGTATGGCGCAGCAAAGAAAAAAGGCGCAGGATCGCGGATGAGTGCCAAAAGGTAATACGCCAGCAGGGCACAAGCCGGAATCAGGGTGAGATGCCGGAAGCGGTAAGCGCTTTTTTTCCGGAAACTGCGGACGTTGAAGTAAGTGCTGGAGACTCCCAGGAAGCCCGCGCTGCCCAGCAGGAATAAGAGCATTGTGGGATTGTTTTGCGGCGTTTGATAGGCCCGGAAGTGTTCAAATTCCCCATTCGTTGGGAACAGGGTAGGAACGGCAAGGCTGTGAGCGCCTTTTTGAAGTTCTTCTTTCAGGTTAAAACGAACCGTGTGCCCGTAATTGTGATAGAAATAAAGGTTGACCGTGCCGGCGTTCAGGTCGTAGATAGACGTTAGTAACGTACCGTCTCCGATTTTAGCTCTACAAACGTGCATCGTGTCGGAAAGCGCCCGGCAAAACTCCAGTGACGTATCCAGCTTGTTTTGCAGGAAAGCCGCCCCGTTCCGGTAGCGGCCCAATCGGTTGGCTTCCGGAAGCGAAGTGGCCGAAGGGCAGAAGTTGGAAATCACATATTTGGGCTCATCTCCTAAGGGCATCGCATACGGCTCCACGATCAGGTAGCGCCCGCTTTGATCCACATACAAAAACACATCGCCTGTAAAATCGCTTTGCCGGTACTGGCGGATATGCGCCTGCACTTCTTCTACCGTTTTGCACCGGTGCAGGATGTCTTTGAGATACTGCGTGGGGTTTTCAATCGGCTTCGCGCCTACCGGCGCTTTTGGCGAAGAGCCCACGGGCGCGGCCAGGCGCTGAAAGCTCAATCCGGCTTCATTCATGCCCGACTGTGGCGCATAACCGTTGGCGCCATCGAAGCGGGAACCGGTAAACACCGCGCCCAGCGGTGCGCTATCAGTTGCCGTCTCAAACCAGATGTGGGGCGTGGTGCGCCAGGCATCTTCGTTGGCACCCATCATGGTTTTGCCGCACACCGTTACCTTGTAGCCGCTGCATGCAAAAGAAGCGCCCGCCAAAAAGCAGCTTGCCAGCAGCAGCAGCGCCACGCGGAAAAAAACTTTCTTCATACCCTTTATGCCTTTGCAAAAAGGAACGCCGGAAAAAAATTAAAATTGTGGGCGGATGATTTGCTCCAGGAAAAACCGGCCGTGATCGGGCGAAACCAGCAGGGTAAAAAAGAACCCGAACACCGCGCCCCAGAGGTGGGCATCGTGGTTGATATTATCGCTTTGGCGCTTGCCCATGTAGGCCGAATACACGAGGTACAAAATCGCGAACACAATGCTGGGAACGGGGATAAAAAACACCAGCAGCTTTGTCCACGGCGAGAAATACACCGAGGCAAATAGCACCGCCGCCACGCCACCGGAAGCACCGAGGGAACGGTAGTAGGGGTTGTTCCGGTTTTTAAGGAACGACGGAATGGAAGACGCCACAATCCCCGCCAGATACAAGCCGACGTAGGCAAAGGGCATTCCCATCGCTGCATACAGGCTTTCTACATAGCCGCCCATAAAATAGAGCGTAAACATATTGAACACCAGGTGCATCGTGTCCTGATGAATAAATCCGGAAGTAAGAAAGCGGTAATAATCAGCCGGGCCTTCCATGCGGGCGGGCCACAAAATCGTTTTGTCAATCAGCTGCGGATTCCGGAAACCGGCGATCGAAACGAGCACCGTTACTATAACCAGCAGGAGGGTCAGTGAGGAAGAGAAGTCCATCATAGCCGCAAAGATGCAACGCAATCAGGCGTGGTGATACCCGCTGCCCCGAAAAATGGAAAAAGCGCGGTACACCTGTTCGGCCACAATAAGACGCACCAGTTGGTGGGGAAACACCAGCGTGGAAAGGCTCCAGACGGCACGGGCGTCTTTGCGCAGGGCTTCGGTAACGCCAAAAGCCCCGCCGATGAGCAGGACCAGCGTTTGGGTGCCGCTGTCACGCCATTTTTCGAACTGCGTGGCCCAGCCTTCCGAGGACAGCATTTTGCCCCTTTCGTCGAGCACCACCAGGGCGTGTTGGGGTTTCAGGCGACTGCGGATGAGTTCTTCTTCCAGCTGGCGCACGATTTCCGGCGACTGGCCGGCGGCTTTTTTGGGAGAAGAAAGAATCTGAAGCGATACGGGAATGTAGGGCTGGGTTTTCTTCAGGTACAGCGCCACGCCGTCGCGGATAAAGGCGTCGCTTTCTTTGCCGATAGACCAGATTTCGATTGTCACGAGAAGGCGAAAATAAGGGGACGAAATTTTTTTTGCAGTTCCGGAAAGCCGTTCTATATTTGCACTCCCAAACAGGGAAATGGCTCCGTAGCTCAATTGAATAGAGCATCTGACTACGGATCAGAAGGTTTCAGGTTTGAATCCTGACGGGGTCACTGAAAAGCGTCTTTCTTAACCAGAAAGACGCTTTTTTTATGTTTCAAATTTTCCGGAAATCTAGATCGTTTTCCGGAAAATTTGTGTTTCAATCAGCATCAAAGAAGAACTATACAGGCGCAAATAAAAAAGCCTTTTTCCATTCCCGGAAAAAGGCTTTAAAGATCTTAAGAAGCAACTTAGGCGCGGAAGTGAGCGAAAGCTTTGTTGGCTTCGGCCATCCGGTGGATGTCTTCTTTCTTTTTGAAAGCACCCCCTTCACCTTTGGCAGCGGCTACGATTTCGTTGGCCAGCTTATCGGCGATGGTTTTACCGTTGCGCTCGCGGCTGTAACGGATGAGCCATTTCATAGAAAGAGAAATTTTGCGGTCGGGGCGCACCTCGGTTGGGATCTGGAAGGTAGAACCGCCAATCCGGCGGCTGCGAACTTCTACAGCCGGGGTTACGTTGGCCAGTGCTTTCTTCCAAACTTCATAACCGTCTTCGGAAGTAATGCTGCTTACTTTATCGATCGCGTCGTAAAAAGCGCTCAGAACAACGCTTTTGTTACCGCCCCACATCAGGCAGTTTACAAAACGCGTTACCATTTTATCATTGAACTTCGGATCGGGAGCGAGCGGAAGTTTTTTGGCTTGTGCCTTTCTCATGGGTAAAAATCGTTTTTCTAGACCTTAGAAAGGTCAGAAAAAAAGAAGGTTTGAATTATTTTTTCGCTTTTTCTTTCTTCGTACCGTATTTGGAGCGGCTCTGCTTGCGGTCTTTTACGCCGGCAGTATCGAGCGCACCACGCACGATGTGATAACGAACACCGGGCAGATCTTTTACCCGACCGCCGCGGATCAGCACGATGCTGTGCTCCTGGAGGTTGTGACCTTCACCGGGGATGTAGGCGATCACCTCAATTTTGTTGGTCAGACGCACCTTCGCTACTTTACGAAGGGCAGAGTTTGGCTTCTTGGGGGTGGTGGTATATACACGGGTGCAAACGCCGCGGCGCTGCGGGCACGCATCCAAAGCACGGCTTTTGGACTTGATTTCGATTTGCGTGCGTCCCTTACGAACCAGTTGCTGGATAGTAGGCATTGCTCTCTACGAAGAAAATTTTTTAAAACGGAGTGCAAAGGTAGGTGCTCTTCTTTGAATTCCAAAACAAATCTATTGTTTTTTGTAAAGGCAGCGATCTAAGCCCTTATCAACACTATCTTTTGAACCTTAAAGGAATGCTCTTTAAACGGGTAAAAAATCGATAGCTGGCCACACATGCCCTCTTAACCGGAAAGGCTTATGGGATAATACTCCCACAGTTGGGGTGATATGCTATTGAGAAGTCAACCTGGATTTCCGGAAATTTCGTTTGTTTCCGGGTAAATCAAAGAGTAGAGCAGAAGAGGGGCAATAAGAAAGAAATAGGGATTCTTTCTGATAGCTATCATAGAGGATTTCAATAGGCGGTTTAACGCTTTATAATCTCTTTGCGAGGGCGGGTACGTTATTTTTGCAGCCTTCTTTATTTTAACCCCCTTCTTTATCTACTAAAACAATGGCTGCAACGTACACCGATTCGAACTTCCAGACTGAAGTTCTTTCTTCCGACAAATTAAGTGTGGTAGATTTCTGGGCCCCTTGGTGTGGTCCCTGTCTGGCACTTGGCCCTACCATCGACGCGATTAGCAAAGAGTATGATGGCAAAATAAACGTAGGTAAGGTTAATGTGGACGAAAACCCGAACCTCTCCGTTGAATACGGGATTACCTCTATTCCGTGCGTTTTGTTTATCAAGAATGGCCAAATTGTGGACAAGCAGGTTGGCGCAGCACCTAAAGCAGCTTTCGACAAAAAAATTATGCAGCACCTGTCTTAAAAACAGGCCTTTAGGCTGGGCATGAATCTTGTAAGCAGGCGTAGTTCCACCGGACTACCCCTCTAGCAATCACTAAAAATCTGTGTGGAATGAAAAAGACTCTTTTCTCCCACACAGATTTTTTTATAGCATTTAAAATGTATGTACTGATAAAAATATTGAAATTTCAAATTCATAATCTCTTCTGGCGCGCAGTAAAACCTTATAGTGTACACCCTTGAAACAAGACACTTTTGTCATTTTAACTTTCGTTTAACCATCCTTAAAAGACCTCTTTTCCTCTTGGCCAGAATCATTAAATCTGAATTTTATGATTGTTGATTTATTGATATAAATTCGTTTATTTTAAGTGCAAGTCATTCAATTTGTATGATTTGGCTAAAGTTTTTTAATTGCCGAATCCATGAAAGTATATTACTACACCATTTCGACAGCTTTCTTAGAACCTTACGAAAAGGGGAAAACTGAAAAGCGGGCACCTTTATCGGCTGTTACCCTTTTATCAAGCCTTTGGATTTACAGGGTAGTGCTGTTACTTTGTTTCAGATTTGCGTGTTTGCGGGTATTTGCCCCCATATCTAAAAGTAGTATGCATTCTAAACCAAGATTTCGGCTTTACCCGATTTGTGAACGATAAAACCCTTTTATGCTGCTTTTAGACGTTAACTCCTTTAAAATTATACTGTCAGAGATCAGTAGTTATTTCTACGATCTTCTTTTTGATAACACCGTGCCTTTGGTAATTATCATTGCCCGGCTCTTCATTATCACTTTTGCTATTATATATGCTTATAAGTTGATTTCTTTTGTGCTTTTCTCGCAGCGGGTAAGGCGTACACGGAAGTCTCTTAACCAAATTCACACGCGTTTTGAAGATAAGTTTATAGATCTCCTGGCCCGTCCGGATAATCTGGAATTTAATCAGGTGCAAACGTTGTTGGCGGTGCGGCCAGAAGAGCTCAGACCCAGCCAGCTGCATACTGTCACCAATCTTCTTTTAAGCGTCCGGGAAGATATTATCAACTATAACTTTCACAATTTCCAGCTTATTGTAGAGGTATTCGGGTTGCGTTCTTTTTGGGAAGAACAGTTGAGTTCGCCGTTGATCCCCAACCAGACCCGTGCAGTTCAAAAGCTTTCTGCACTTGGCATCAGTGGCATTCCGGAAGCGCCTTTGAATGCTTTGGCTTATAGTCGGGATACGGCTACCCGGCGGTTGGCGCGCTCGTCTTATGTGTTCCTGACGGATAACACGCCTTTCCGGTTTTTTAATGAAGATTTTGACCACGGTCTTACCGAATGGGATAAGATTTTTCTGCATGATATGCTGGTGAAGCGTCCTTACGAGCGACTGCCAAGCTTTATTCAATGGTTCCGGAACTCAAACGATAAGGAAATGCGGATTTTTCTGGTAAATGAGATTAAGTTCTTTAATCAGGATTATGCGTTGCCTTATTTGTGGGAAGAATTCAATAAGACAGAGGATGAAGAAGTTCGGAACGCTATCCTGGAAACGCTAGGCGACCTGCGCTATGCAGAAGTAGAGGATGAGTTGATGCAGGAATATCCAACCATGACCGAAAGTGTTCAGTCGCATGTAATTGATGCCATCCGGCAGTTCCGGACCGGAAAGGCCCTGCCTTTTTTTCAGAATGCCTACCACCTGGCTATTTCTATCGAATCTAAACTGCACATTGCCGACGCCATTAAAAATTACGGTCCGGAAGGCGATACCATTCTGGCCAACTTAAAGAATTCGGAAGACGATCTGGACCGGAAAATCCTGCAACACTTCGAGCTACACTATTAACCTTTTGCCCTCACCCACACACCAAGAGTAGCCCCAATCCCTTTCGCTTATGTGGAACGCTATATTTAACTTTTACCAGTACACGATTTTTATCTACATGCTGGCAATTGTTATTATTTACCTCACCTTGGTTATTATGTCCCTGCGGGTTCGGCAAAATCACAGGACAAAAATTTCGGATTACTACCTGGATGCGCTCAATAAATCGCCTTATGCACCAGGTATTTCCATTGTAGCACCAGCGTTTAACGAAGAGCGGACCATCGTAATTAACATTAAGTCCATGCTCTCCATCGATTATCCGGTGTATGAGGTGGTTATTGTGAATGATGGTAGTACGGACCAGACGCTGGAAAAGATGATTGAAGCGTTTGAGCTGGTGGAAACACCGTATCTCTATATTGAGAAAATTAAGAGTAAACCTTTTAAGCGGATTTTTAAATCTACGAATCCGCTTTACGAAAAACTTACGATTGTAGATAAGGTAAACGGGGGTACGAAAGCAGATGCTTCCAACGCAGGGGTGAATGTGGCCAAGTATCCTTACTTTATTTGTACAGACGTAGACTGCATCCTGGCACAGGATGCTCTGTCGCGTATGGTGTTACCAATTCTGCAGTCGCCGAAGCGGGTTATTGCGGTGGGGGCCACCATGCGCATGGTGAACAGTTGCAAGATTTCTACAGAGACCGGGCGGGTAATTGAGGATAACGTTCCAACGCAAATCTGGCCGATGTATCAGGAAGTAGAATATCTGCGTTCTTATCTGGTGGGTAAATCAGGCTGGAGCAAGATTAATGCAGTGCCGAACGTTTCCGGCGGGCTGGGGCTTTTTGATAAATCAGTTGTGATCAGTATCGGTGGCTATGACCCTTTGTCGCACGCCGAAGATATGGACCTTACTTTCCGGATGATTGCTTACATGCGTGACTACAACAAAGAGTATGTCATCAAGCAAATTCCGGAAACCTGCTGCTGGACAGAGGGCCCCAGTACGTTACGGGTACTAAACCGGCAGCGTACCCGCTGGGCACGGGGCTTGCTGCAATGCCTGCTGGTACACCGTCGTTTTATGCTGAACGCAAAGTATGGACGTCTTGGGTTAATTACCTATCCATATATGTTCTTCTTTGAGTTTATGGCTCCTATTATTGAGGCGGTTGGTATTTTGTTTACCATTTATCTGTTATTTAATGGGGGAGTCAATCAGAAGTACGCTTTCATTATGCTGTTCTATGTTTACATGTTCAGCCTGTGTATTTCCATTACCGCCTTATTTTCAGACGCGCGAACAGAATTTCGGCATAAGAGTATGGGTAGCTACATTCGCATTGGGCTGGCTACGCTTGTGGAGGCTATTATATACCACCCATTGATCGTTTTCTTTAGCATCAAAGGGTATATAAACTTCCTGACCCGCAAAAACTTTAAGTGGGGACAGATGACCCGCCAAGGCTTCGACAACTCTTCTGAACGCGAAGCAAAAACAGTTTAATAAACAAACCTGATCGCCCACTTCCCATTCCGCTTTTTATGAAACGACTGCTACTCCCGGCACAATTTGCAATGCTTTTGCTGGCGCTTTCCAACTCTACCCGCGCCCAGGAAAACAAAGTATTGGAAGTCGAAAGCAATGACTACAAAAAGGTAAGTCAGCTTTTTAAACAAGGTCGCTGGGCAGAAGGGAAGCCCATTCTGAACCGAATGCTCAAAGAAAGCCCGCTCGACGGCGATGTTCGTTTTCTGGCAGGAAAATACCACAATAATTTCAAAAATTACGATTCAGCGCGTTACGAATTACAGAAAGCGCTGGAACTCAATAAGCATGACGTCGATTCCCGTTCGCTGCTCATGAACGTGGAGATTGCTACCAACCGGTATTCAAGCGCTATTTGCTATATCAACGAGCTGTTGGAAACAACGCCTTACGAGAAAACACTTTGGCTTAAAAAAATCGAGCTTTATAACAAGCAGGGTAACACATCGGTAGCCAACACAACGCTGCACCGCCTTATCCAAATTTATCCGGAAGACCGGATGCTGAAGCAACTTTTCAGCGACCGGGAATCCAACCAGGCCATTGAAGCCAAGAACAAAGGCGACATCGGGAAAGCCATTGAAATATCGGAATCGCTTCTGCGGGAAAATATGGGCGATGCCAGCACCTATATCACGCTTTCCAACTACTATCTGCAATACGGTAACAATGAATCGGCGCTTTATACCGCGGAAAGAGGCCTGGCACGTTTCCCGACCAACAGAGCCCTGATTGAGAAAAAGCTGGGTATCCTGACTCAGCAAAAACGCTACCCGGAGGCGTTGGAGTTTATCCGGCAGGCTCGCAGCAAAGGTGCTACATACCTGCAGAAGACCTACGACGACCTGATTCTGGAAACCGCTCGTCAGCAAAATCAAAGCGACCCTTACACACTTTATGGTATGGTGTATGAACGCCAGCCCGGCAATCAGGAAGCGCTTACCTATCTGATTAACAACTCCATTACCAAAGGCTATTACGACGAAGCACTTTATTACATCAATAAAGCGATGGGTACCCGGGGCGGCTCCAAAGATCTACGCTACAAGCAATATGAAGTGTATCGCCGCATGGGCAATACCGGAAAGGCGCAACAGGCCCTGCGTGAACTTTATTTTGATTACCCGCAGGATGCTGATATTAAGGAAGCCTACGCTACCCAGCAATACCAATCCGTGCGCGACCTGATGGCCGAAGAGCGCTATCCGGAAGTAATTTCCGCCACCCGCTGGCTGATCATCAACGGCGATATGGAAACCCGGCAAAACGCGCTGTTGATGCAATACAATGCGTATCTGAAAACCCGGAACTACGGTGCCGCCCTTAATACCGCCGATCAGCTCCTGCGCATCCGGCCCGGCAATGTGGATTATTTCCTTAAAAAAGCCGAAGTTTATGTGCAGCAGAATAACTATCCGGAAGCTTTATTGCAGTTTGAAAACGCTTTTGAAAGCAGTTCGGCCCAGCAGGATTCCTCTTTCCTTTCCGGCTACAACGAAATATCGACCCGATATATCAAGACGTTGCTGGAAAACAACCGTCCACAGGTAGCGCTTCAGATTGCGCAGCGTTTGTTTACCTACATGCCCGAAAGCAAGCTGGGAATTCATTACGCCATCAACGCCGCCGCCCAGCTCCACGATACCACCCTCTTCCAGCAATATGCCGAAACCGGCAGCCGTCTGTATCCGGACGAGTTGTTTTTTAAGATAAAGTACGCGGAAGCGCTATCCATGCGCAAAAACTACAGTGCTGCCCAACAGGTATTGCAAAGCAACCTGCGCGAATATCCGGGTAGCAAGGAGCTGGCAAGCGCTTACAGTGGCGTAAACGACGCACTGGCTCGTCAAAGCCTTCGCGAAAAGGATTTTGACCGTGCCCTCGCCCTGCTGGATACTGCTCTTGCTTATGACCCTCAAAACAAAGGGCTGATGTTTACCAAAGGGGAGGTTTTTGAAGCCAAAAAGGTATATGATTCTACCTATAGCTATCAAAAG
Source organism: Bacteroidota bacterium (assembly GCA_023391015.1). GTDB lineage: Bacteria > Bacteroidota > Bacteroidia > Chitinophagales > Chitinophagaceae > UBA1952. Next base: position 7,111 of record JAEWBT010000032.1, on the reverse strand, counting down.
TTCTACGAGCCTTCGTCCATCGAAGTGCCGGAATTCAGAAGGCATCTGGAGTGGCTGCAATTTAAAACCTTTAAAAACTCGATTTCCGTATCGCACTTGCGCGGCCGCTTTGGCGACCGCGACGCCATCACGGCGGTATCAACCCTCGAATACAGCCGGTCCGAGAAAAACACCATTTATACCGGCCGGATTAATTACAGTGGCCGCGAGCTGGGTGCCGGTATCCAGCCACAACTAGAGATTACGCAGTTTTTTGGCAAAACATCTGTAAAAGGAAACATTGCCTGGTCAAATCGTTATTTCCCGCAAATAGCCGCTAACCTTTCGGGCTACCAGCAAATAGGGAAAGACTATGAAGTAGAACTGGGTGCAGGCTACCGCCGCTTAAATATTGGCTATTCTGATGCATTTGGTGTGGATAGCGTAAATGTCTACAACAATATGCCGAATGTTGTGGGAGGCCTGAGCAAAGTCGGCGATCTGTATTGGCTTAACAGCCGGTTGAATTTGTATTCCCTCGAGGGAAGTATCCTTTACAACGTAATGGCGCAGGGCCGTTTCTACTTCCTCAACCATCGCAGCAATGTGATGGCCACTGCTTCTGCCGGTTCGGCCCCAGAGGTTGAAATTATCAATACCCAGCTTTACAACGGCAGCTTCTCGGCCCTGAACACGATGGTGGGCGCTGGTGGACAATACATGGTGAATAAATACCTGACTCTGGGTTTTACCGGGAACTGGTATAACTATAAGGTAACCACCTCAGACCTGTATCGCAGCCTCTTTACAGCCTATTTCTCGGTTAATGTTGCTTTTTAAAAAGGCAGCCCTCTTTCGGGTTTTAAGTTTGGTGGTGGTAATGCTGGCAGCCGGCTGCGGTATATCCGCCGGAAACGGGATTTTTGGTTCTGTAAAAGGATTTGCGATTCTGGCTGAAAACAACACCGATGAATTTGCCGTGAAATGGCAGCAATACCTGTCCCGGCAGATTACCAACCGAAGTAAAAAGGCGGTTTCTGTAAGCCTTAAGCCAGACGAAAGTTCTTTTACGGTTTTGATAGGCGCTACCACTGAAAAAGACAAAGACTACTGCATTATTCCCGGAAAAAACAGGCTTACCATTCGGGCAAAAGACGATGGGGCCATGCTTTGGGCGCTTTATCAACTCCTGGAGACGATAGGCGCTCAAAATCCGAAAGTGCGCACGGCCGACCTGCCGCCTGCTAGTATTTCCTTGGAGAAAGAAGCCTGTGGTAGCTTTGCCTTTGAATACCGGGAGCCATACTTTGCGCCCAATCTGGATTATGATTATTCCGGAATTCTGGGTACCAATAACGTAGAGCGCGACTGGGGTATCTGGGGGCATGGACTTAAAAAAGTGCTTACCCAAAACCCCAACGGAGACCTTTATGCACTGGTGAATGGTAAACGAAACACCTACCAGTATTGCGCTTCTGCGCCGACGGCTTTCAACCAAATCGTAGATTATATTGCGAATGAATATGGCAACGGCGAAAAGCAATCTTATCGCTTTGCGATTCTACCAAACGATAACACCTTAGTCTGCACGTGCCCGAGATGTCAGCAACTAGGTAATACCGTTGAGAATGCCACCCCGGCTTTCACCGACCTGATTACCCGGTTGGCAAACCGGTTTCCGGCACACCAGTTTTTTACCAGTGCTTACCTTACCACCCGGCGTCCGCCTGCCCAAAAGCTACCCTCCAATACCGGTGTTTTAGTCAGCGCCATAGACCTGCCGCTTGGCATCTCTTATAATTCCGGAAATGCAGCTACCCAAAGCTTTCTGGCTGCCCTGCAACAGTGGAAAACCAAGACCGACCACTTGTATGTCTGGGATTACGGCTCCGACTTTGATGATTATTTCACGCCGTTTCCGATGCTCACATCTTTTCAGAAGCGCCTGCAGCTCTTCCGGGAGGCGGGTGTAAAAGGCATATTCCTCAATGGCAGCGGCTATGAATATACCACTTTTGAAGACGTAAAAACGTTTGTAGCAGCAGCTTTGCTCATGGATCCTGACCGGTCTGTAGAGCAGCTTTGCACAGATTTTTTCCGGAAACAATACCCTGTTACCGGCAAGCTTTTGAGCGATTATTATCTGAAGTTGGAAGCCCATGCAGCGCAGACTCAAAAACCCCTTCCGCTTTATAGCGGTATCCGGGGGCTGGTGGCTGCTTATCTGGATATTGGGGCTTTTTGTAAGTTTTACGAAGACCTGATAACTGGCGCAGCCAAGACCGATGAGGAAGAACGACTGAAAGTAAAAAAGATAATCGCTGCTCTGAGCTTCACGCGGTTGCAGGTAGCACGCCTGCAAGGCAGCGGCCCACATGGATTTTTGTACCAGGATGGATTTACAGTTACGCCCGCGCCCGATGCAGTGGCAACAGCGCTGGAATTACTGGAGGATGGCTTAGGACGTTTTAAAGATCTGCGGCAATACAGCGAGTCAGAACATCTTACGGCAGATTATACCGCAGCCTGGCATGCCGCTATCAACCAACCAGCGGAAACCAACTTGCTGCTGGGCAAAACGATCGTTGCGCTCTCTGAACCGGATGAAGAATACCGGGATCTGAAGATGCTTACCGATGGTGTACATGGCTTTGAAATGGACTATCACGACGGATGGGTCATTTCCGGCGGCAATAACATGGTCTATCAAATTCCCGCCAGTGGTAATCTTGAAGGTAAAAAGCTTACGGTTTCTTTTTTGGAAGCACCTGAATATAATATTTTTCTACCTTCGGTCCTAAAAGTAACTTCCGGAAATGCAACTGAACCAGGTAAGATAATCGCTACACAAAAAACCGGAAAAGTTACCACCTATAAAATTGATCTCTCTAACCTCACAGGCACCAAGCTCCGGCTGGAGGCTGTCCGGCAGCAGAAAACCGGGAAATCCGCTCTTGCCTGTGACGAAATCATCCTGAACGAATGAAATCTCTTTTTTCAGTACTCCCGATTCTTCTGGTGGCTTTCGCAAGTTGCAAAACCACTTTCACTAAAGACGAGAAAACCAAGGTTGCCGTTGAAAACGCAGACCGGCATTATTACCCAATTTTGCAGGGTGAACCTTTGGAAATCTATTATCGCTTCACCAATACCGGCACCGCCCCGCTCATTATTGATGAGATTCAGTCCTCCTGCGGCTGTGTAGTGGCTGATAAAACCTCCTACCGTACCATCCGGCCTGGCAATACCGGCTCCATTAAGCTAAGCTATAACAGCAATAAAAACATTGGTTTTGTAAAGCATTATGTGCAAGTTTACGGGAACGTAAAACCCCGCGGTAAGTTTGAGATTTCTTTTGATCTGCACGTCGTTCCCGACCCGGCTTACCTGCATGACTATGAAGAACTGTACGCCCGTGAGCTGAAAGAGAAAGGCAGTTCCAAAGGATTGCTAAAGGAAGAAGAAAATCAAAACCGGTATTACGTGGACTCATTCCGGCGCGTGCAGTAGGTAAAAATACTTTTGCTTATCCTGTTTTAACAAAAAAGGCGCTTCCTAATAAGAGAAATGCGCCTTGATGCATCCGTATAGGGAGAAACGGTAGCAAGAAATTATTTTATGTCCAATGGCTTGTGGGCCCGAGAACCAGCTTACGAGTGTAGACCTTTTTTTTACAAAACGGCAAAATTCATGCACATAACATATTCCTTATCCGCACTCGACCCTTGACTGGCAGCACAAAAAACAGACCCTTGCAGGCTGGCAGTCGTTTGCCCGCCATCCGCATTCGTTCCTTTTACCTCAAGGTGATAATGCCCTGCCGGAAGGGATAGTTCCCAAAGGAACGACCCGTGTTGTGCCGGAAAAGTCATAACGGTAAAGCCGCTATCGAGCGAAGTAACGCGCGCACGGATGTGAAGAGCATCCGCCTCATCTGCTTTCACGCCTACGTCGAGCCGGAAATTTGCCGCTGCTGCAGCGGCATCCTCAGTAGGCAGCGAAGCCGTTGGTGCCGCCTGCTGCGCCCGGGCCTTATTAAGCGCCCGCACGGCCTCCGAGAAGGCAATAGCCTTACCGTTCTTAAGAGAAGTGTTGATTCGATCTTGTGAGTTCTGAGGAGCAGAGGCTGGATATGCGTTCATGTGGGAAAAGCTTTTAGAGGGTAGTGCTTCCGAAGAGGTATGGTCTGATGCCGGGCTGTCTTTGGTCTGTTTTTTCATAAGGAGTAGCGAAGCGTCCTGCGTAAAATAGCACTGGGGAGAGTCCGGTTTTTCGCAGGCTGATTTGAGACTTTTTACAGAACTCCGGTTGGGATTAACTTCGGCACGAAGTTAAATTTGCATATTGGACGTCGACAACTGCGAAAAAACACAGGTTATGAAACCAACAATGACTCAGGATACTGATTTTGAACCCGCTGGAAGCACAGGTGGACCATTTTCGCGTGCTTTCGTAACAGACACACCGGCAGACTTGCAAAGCGAGCGGGCAGCCCTTTTTCGGAAAACCATTCCGCAGTTTCCCGATGAGGCCGTTTACATCTACTCATTTGCTGAACAGCGCATGACCTATGCCAACGGCTGGGAAAACGTTCTGGGATTCAAAGACGATGAAATGTCTATGCTGCTGTTTATTTCCCTTACCACGCCGCAGTTTGCGCCATTCGTAAACGAGCTCAACGATAAAGCCCTTCGCTTTATCCTCGAAGGACATTCGGAAATCGATCAATACAGCTTCACCATCGAGCTTAAGAAGTTCCACAAAGACGGCTCCGAAGTACCCGCCATCATGCGGGTTGGTGTTTTTGAAACCGCCGGTGACCGGGTTCTTTCTATTATTGGCCGGCTACAGGTAGCGCATCATTTGCGCTTTGGAAAGGTAATGCGTTATGCTGCTTATGGGCCGTCAAAAGGTGCTTTTGAGGATGACCTTAGTAAGGATTTGTTTTCTTATCCGGCCATTTCGCCCAAAGAGCGCGAAGCGCTGGCCCTTGTAGCCTCCGGTGCTGCTTTTAAGGAAATCGCCGACAAATTAGGTATTTCACAATCGGCTGTGGAGAAACGCATCCTGCCGCTCTATAAACGTTTTGGAGTTAAAAGCCTGGCACATCTTATTAGCTATGCGCACACCAACGACCTGCTCTAGAAAGCTGATAGGAATCACAATCAAAAAAGACCTCTAACCTGAATGGCCAGAGTAAATTTCCGGAAACCTGGGTTTATTTCCGGAAAAATATACTTGTTGGGAAAAGGCCTTTCGGGCGTGTTGAAAATTTTAAAAAATCCGGCCTGGCAATTGTCTAGGCCGGATTTTCAGTTTTATTGGAATGTCTGTCGCACACGCCGCTCGGCATCGTAATCGCCGAGGTTCACCACCCGGATACGCCGCTTGTCCACCCCAATCGCCAGGAGCATATCCACCCATTTTTTCCGGAAAGCAGCATCGTCGCCTTCGCTCCCCGCTACCCAGATGATATTTTTAGATGCCAAAAGGCGCACATTATCCCTGCCACTGGCTGTAACCACATCCTGAAACGCAGTTGCGGTAATCAATTCGTTGTGAAGCGGCTCGCCGGGATTGATGTCATCAATTACCAGCAGGTTAGCACTGCGCCAGTTCCAGGGGCCGGAGTAGGGGTCGCGGTCAAAAAACAAACTCAGCAACTTCATGGCCGAGGTGTAAAAACAAGCCTCCCGCTGAAATGAACACTCCGTAGCCATCGCAATGGCCAGGCTGGTCTTCCCGCTGTTCCGGCTGCCAAAAAGCAACATGTGATTTCCGGAATCCCGGATATTCAAAAAAGAAGAAACCTGTGCAGCATCGCGCGAACTGATTTTCAGGTTCCATTCCCCCAACCGGATTTGGCTGGGATACTCGGCATATTGCAGATACATCTTGCAGGTGTACCACCAATAAGCTGGATAAGCCAGGGCCAGACCAATACATACAGCAATCAGCCGTGCCTTGCGTCGCCGGCTCCAGGCCACTGCCGCGGTGAACGCGCCAAGGGCAAAAAAGCCCACATCGGTAAGGGTGTCGAAGGCAATATTGCCCCAGCGTGGTGGAAATACATAGGGCTTGGCTTGTTGCTTAAGCAGCAGCGGCCCCAGAAAGTTGTAGGTTTCAAACAAAACCCAGAAGCCGGTTACAAAGATGGCGGGTTTCAGCCCCCGGAAGGGCGCGTTTTTGCTCCAGTTGGGAAAAAGGCCATAGAGGATAACCGCCGGGATGAAACCCAGTCCGAAGTGGCCAAATTGGTTGGCCAGCCAGGCGTAGGTCAACGTTACGCCGCGGAAAGAATCTTTGCCGATCAGGTCTTTGCCTACCTGATCCAAGAATACTTTTAAGGTGATAACAGAGTAGAGCATAAGGGATCGTTTTTACATGGCAAAATAAAACGACCTGCGAAAATCCACAAGCAATTATTACATAGATATAGAGTATAATGCGGGGTTTTTGTATCCTGATAAATAATAAATAAATGTTTAATACATTAGGTGTCATTGTTCTAAATAAAAATAAATTGTTAATTATTGTTATAAAAAATGCATAACTAAGTAATATTTTAAGCGTGATTTAGGTCTGAAAACTTCCGGAAATACGCAGTTGTGAATTGCTTTGACCTTCCTAAGGCTATAGGGCACAGGAGTGCCCAAACGCTGGTATGCGCGTATTTCAAAAGCAGAAGATGTATGAAAAACCGCTAGAAAAGCTCAGCCTGTATCCCAGTTCCGGAAAATGCGTTCTCCTCAGTAAAAAACCGCCGGATGAGCCGCAGCCGATGGGTGCGCTTGCGCAACTGCACACTAATAATGCCTTCACCATCAATGCGGTCCACTACCGTTCTTCCCGACGATTCGGTGGCGTGCAGAATGTGAGAATTATCCACCAAAATACCTACATGCACAATCCGGCCTTCTTCGTTATCGAAAAAAGCAACGTCGCCGCGCTGCGCGTGTTGCAGAAAATCCACCGTTTCGCCCACTTCAGCCTGTTGGTAGGCATCGCGCGGTACGGCCATTCCACAAAGCTTAAAAGCCATTTGCACCAGTCCGGAGCAGTCAATACCAGCGGGGGTGCGGCCGCCCCAAACGTAGGGCGCTTCGCGGTACAGAAAGGCGTAGTCCACAGG
>JAEWBT010000143.1 GCA_023391015.1 Bacteroidota bacterium | reverse complement strand
GCCTATACCCATGTGCACCGCATCTTCGACGAAGCAAAGGTTCGCAATGTGCTTTGGGCCTGGAGCCCCCACCCGAACTACGGCTATTTCAAAGAATACTATCCCGGCGATTCGCTGGTGGATTATGTGGCCGTCGGTACGCTCAACTATGGATCGGTTGCCAACTGGAGTCAGTGGTGGACGTTTGACGATATTTTCGGAAAGTACTATAAAGGGCTGGCCCAGTTCAAAAAACCAATCATCCTTTCTGAATTCGGCAGTCTGGCCGTAGGCGGCAACCGCCCCAAGTGGTTTGCAGATGCCCTCAGCGACATGCCCCGGAAATATCCTTTGGTAAACATGATTTTGTTTTTCCACTACGATGATGACCGGACCACGACGCAACAAAGCCTGAACTGGTCGTTTATCCACGACCGGAAAGTGGTAGCTGCGATTCGTCCGGAGATAGACAGCCTGCAACAGCACTAAGAAAAACGCCAGACGTTTTTACGGAAAAATACAAATGGGCGCGCCAGGCTTCACAGCGCGGAACAGCTCATCCACTTCTTCATTGCTGACCGCAATGCAGCCATTGGTCCAGTCACGCAGGCTAAAAGCCCACTGTGGAATCCAGGTGCCATTGGGCCGACCATGAATCTTAATGTCGCCGCCAGGGGCTTTGCCAGCAGCTTTCGCGGCCGCTTTTTGCGCTGCATTCGGATAAGAAATGCCCAGATTTTTGTGATAGCCGCTAGCCGGATTGCGGTCGTTGATAGTATAGCAGCCTTCTGGCGTGCGCTCGTCGCCTTCGGCGTGCTTTTGGCCCACCGGCGCATCTCCCAGCCTAATGGCGTAAGTTTTCAGCAGTTGTCCATCCCGGAAAGCAACCATTTTCCGGGATTTTTTATAGACCACTAGGCTGTCCACCACGGTTCCTTCCGGCAAGGCCGGTTGGGAGGATTGGCAACTTGCCAGAAGCATCATAAAGGATACCAGAAGGCTGTTTTTCATTTCTAAGAAACGCAATTTCCGGAAATTTCCGGGACCTGACAGGTCAGAAGCGCACCTTCCGGGCAACCGTATTTTCCGGAAAATTTTCTCCCCAAACGACACCTGACCTGACAGGCTTCTCCGCTCCGCTCCGGACATTTCAGGACCCGCGAATTTCCGGAAAATAAAAAACCTACAAGAATTTAGAATCCTTGTAGGTTTTTCAAAAACACCAGCGGCGCTTAGTTTACGCCATGCATCATTTTCTTGATTGGCTTGCTGAGCAACACCATCAGGAGACCCAATGCAATTACAAAGCCCGCAATAGTTGTGAATACGCTTCCGGCACCCATTCGCTCAATATAAGCCGCAATGTAGCCGCCCAGAATGTTGGCAATAAACGTAGCCAGCATCCACACCCCCATCATCAGCGAAGCAAACTTGGGATGCGCCAGCTTGGTAACCACCGAAAGGCCCACGGGCGAAAGACACAACTCGCCAATCGTGTGCAGCAGATAAGTCATAATCAGCCAGATCAGGCTTGCCTTTACGGCTTCGTCCTGCACATCGCCGCCCCGCTGCGCCACCGCGCCGAGCATAAAGAAAAAGCCGACACCCAAGAGAATCATCCCCAGGCCCATCTTCACCGGCGTGGAAAGCCGGCGGCCCGCCTTGCTCGTCCAGAAGATAGAGAACAAAGGCGCAAGCGCAACAATAAACAGCGGATTGACGGACTGGAACCACGAGGTCGGAATCAAGAAGTCTCCCACCTGGCGATCAATAAATTTATCGGTATAAAGGCTCAGGGAAGAACCAGCCTGTTCAAAACCGGCCCAGAAGAAAATTACAAACGCAGTGAGGATAAAAATCACCGTCATGCGCTGCTTGTCTTCTTTGGTTACCGGGCGGGAAAGATCTTCAGAATTGGCGTCGGCAGGCGCTTTTCCAGCGGCGTGCTTGCCAATGTTGCCTAGGTATTTGGGTCCAAACGTATTGAAGATAATCTGTCCCAGCAACATGCCCAGTCCAGAAAGCAGGAAGCCGTAGCGATAGCCATAGCTGATGATTTCGCCGGCGGCGTTTTTGGTGGCAAACAGGTTGTCGGAGAAATACCCCACAGCCAGTGGCGCGAAGAACGCTCCGATGTTGATGCCCATGTAGAAAATGGAAAACGCCGAGTCGCGGCGCGGGTCGCCGGGCGCATACAGGCGGCCTACCAGCGTGGAGATATTGGGTTTGAAAAAGCCGTTTCCGAGAATCAGCAAAAACAAGCCCAGATACATCCCCGTGTGGGTGTTCATCCCAAAAAGCACAAACTGCCCGGCCATCATCGTGAGACCACCGATGGTAATCGCCAGTCGCTGCCCCAAGTAGCGGTCGGCCAGCCAGCCACCGATGAGCGGGGTGAAATACACAAAGCCGGTAAAGTAGCCGTAGATCAGCGACGCCTGCGCCGGGTCAATGGCCAGCCCGCCCTCAAAGAGTTGCTTGGTAAGATACAGAATCAGGATGCCGCGCATTCCATAATAGGAAAAGCGCTCCCAGAGTTCGGTAAAGAAAAGCAGGTAAAGACCCTTAGGGTGCCCTTTTTTGGGGGCTTCTACGCCGTATTCGGCAGGCTCGTCCAGCGTGATACCCAGCTCTTTAGGGTCATCCAGCGGCAAATTGGAAGCAGTTGACATGAAACGGTTTTGGTAAAGGGCGACAAGATAATACGGAAATGCGCAAATCCGATAAAACCAGTTCCAAAAGGTTTAACTCCAGGCTGCTTAGCATGACCAGCTATGAAATGCGGTTATTTTCCGGAAATAAGAGCAGGCAGACCAGTTAAAAGAGCTTATTTCCACAAAAATTCAAAGAGCACTGTCTTTGGCCTCGCGCCTGCGCCTGCGGTTTTCCTTGCGGCGCAAGCGCTCTTCTTTGCGCTCGGCGCGGGTGGCTGCTTTTTCCTGCAAATAATGGAGCAGTGCCGGGTCGGCGATAGCAGTTTCTTTGACGCCTGCAAAGAGCGCCCGCCACAGCGCACTGAAAAACGGTTGTGTTTCGGCACGCAAATAATTGGTTTGGGCAACGCGCATCGGGCCGCTGGGAAGCGGGTTATCCGGGTGAAGCAGCAGTTCATTGGCCAGAAGGGAAAGTACCGGCTGCCGGCGCAGGCGCTTCTGAGCAGAGTCGTAGCGCATGAGTTGCACGGCCAGGTCGTGGTAGGCCAGTTGCAGTTTGGTGTGGATAGACCGGGTATCTCCCCGATACCAAAACAGCATGGAATCCAGCTCCAGCTTTTGGATGCGCAGGTGGCCCAGGTTGGCTGCAAGGTCGCTGATCTGGTTGGCGCTGAGCCGCGACATTTTTCCTGTTATCCGGAACGGTTGCAGGCTGTCCTGTAAATCAAATTCACCGTTCACGGCAAGGAGCGTGCGGTTCTGAAACTGGCCCTTCAGCTGTACATACATCGGGTCTGGCAGCACGCGCGCAGGTGGTTTGGAAAGCCATAAAGGGGTGATATTTCCGGAAAGATTGTCAAACAGAGCCACGCCTATCCGGCCCGTCTCGGCGCGTGTTTCCTCATAGGTAACCGCCCCACGCACCACTGTTACTTTCTCCACCAGCAAGGGCAGCCCTGCTTTTTGCAGCAGCCGTTGCGGAAAATCTTTTTTCGTTTGTGGGAAGGTGCTGTTGGCTTCCCGGGTAATGGCCGCCGCCACGCGCGGATTGTAAAGTTTCAGGTTTTGAAGGGTAAAATAACCCGTTCCCGCCGTGTCTAATCTGCTGAGACCGCGTGCTTCAATTACGCCAACATCCAGCTGGTGGCGGGTTGCCAACACCGTGTCGGGGAGCCACTGCCTAAACCGGAAGCCTTTCATCCGAAACACCTGTTCCCGGAAATCCACCTGCCAGCCTGCCGCGCCGTATTGATTGCGGGTATGGGGCAGTTGCAGCGCCGTTGCACCGAGCGTGAGGTTTAAAACGGCATAAGCCGGTGGTGCCGCAGGCGTCCAGCGCAGCTTTTCCCCCAAGAGCAGGCCATCCAGCGAGACCGCACGAATCTGGTCAGGGCCATTGTGGTGGATCAGGCTGAAATTCATATGCGCTGCCCGCAAATTCCCAACCTCGGCACTGGCGAGGTGAAACTGATTTTTGGGCTTTCGCAGCCGGAAAGGCGTTTTTCCCAACCCACTTTCTACCTGCACCGACAACCCTTCCCACTCCAGGTCATTGCAATAAAGCCGTTTGCGAAACCATAAATCCTCCCACCGGATTCCGGAAACTGACAGCTTTTTCATCTGAATCGTTACCAGCCACTCCGGTATCGAGTCGCGGGCGGCCAACTGACGCAGCCGTACGCTGTCCACCACAATCCGTACGTCGGACAATTCCATGCGCCGACCCAGCGGGAACGTGCGCACCCTCCCCCGCTCTAAGTGATACAATCCGTCGGTGGTATAGTCAATCACGCGGGCGAGGTGTTCGGGGGCCAGCCGGTCCGCCTTCTTTGCCACAAAAAACGACGCCCCCAACAGGGCCACCAGGAAAACGCCCAGCAGCAAGGTGAGAAAGCGCAGCAAGAAAGAAGGACCGAAAGTCAAAAGAAAGCGATTTTGTAGCGTGTTTTATAGCAGAAAAACGGCAGAGATAGCGCATTATTTTAAAAAAGAAGCACGTTGGATTGCACCGTACTTTTGCGACCTCAAAATCCGGCCTCTTTTAAAAGATGAATATAGCGTTGCGTCGTTTTCTGGTTTTCAATCGGTTGCCAATCGCCATTGTGTTGTTTGCGCTTGGCCTGCTCCTGGGCTTTAAAGTTACCTGGTGGGTGGCTTGGATTCCCATGCTGCTGGCCATTCTGTTTGTGGCGGCCCACTTTCTTATTGGCCCCATGACGCTCATCCAGGGCTATGTGGAAAGCGGCGATATTGAAGGCGCGCAAAAATTGCTGGCCCGCGTGAAGAAACCGGAGTGGCTCTACAAGCCGGTGCGCTCTTCGTATTATATGCTGCGCGGCAACCTGAGCACCATGAACGAAGACCTTGACCAAGCGGAAATCGACCTGAAGAAAAGCCTCGAAGCCGGTATCACCGAAAAAGGCTACGAAGGCAGCGCGTTGTTGCAGCTGGGCTCTATCTGCCTTAAAAAAGGCAATATGAACGAAGCCTACCAGCATTTTCAGCAGGCGTTGAAAAAGGGCTTGCCCGACGCCGACAGCCGCGCGATGGCCCATCTGCAAATCTGCCAGATACTCTTACAGCGCCGCAGCTATAAAGGTGCGAAAATCTCGTTTGCCCAAGCCAAAAACGCCAAGCCATCCAACGAGCAAATCGTGGCCCAAATCAAGGAATTGCAGCAGTATATGAGCCGGATTCCGGGATAGTGCGGACAACGGATAGCGAATAGTTGGAACGCGCCTTTTGGCGCGTTCTTTTTTTGGGATGCGATAGACATGAACAGTTCCTGCTTTAATTGCGTAAAGTCACCCGAGACAGGTGGATTGGGGTGGATATTTGGGAAATGCAGTAGCGTCTATTTTTCCGTTAGCCGCAAACAGAGGTGAACCTTATCTGGCTCTACAAAAGACGGCAGTCTGCGACTGCTCTTTGTGCCGTCGCAGACTGGCTGCTTCCTACACACGGGCGCACTTCGTTAACACCCGCGCGAGTCAGGATAAAATACCTCTTTTTCAATATTGCAAGAGGTAGGGTCAATTGTTGGGGAGGGCATTGGCAAAAATGCAAATGGTATATCCACCCCGTGGGTATAGCACTTGCAATTTTGCAAGGGGTATGTTCAGGGTCCGGGATAGGCATTTGCAATTTTGCAAGAGGTATGTTCAGGTGTTGGGACAGGCACTTGCAATATTGCAAGGGGTATCCACGCCCTTTGGGAAGGGCACTTGCAATATTGCAAGAGTAATATTGCTTATGGAATAAGACAAACGACAGAGGTTTTCGTGCGGCGAACGGGAATTACCCTACATGAGTAGCGGCAATACAACTGTTATATGCCACTTTAGAACGACACAGCAATGAAAGAAACTTCAATACAAAATACAATTGCGCCATATAAATTACAGGGCGACTTATCAACTTACATAATAATTTTAACTTCGTTGGTTTTGACACATAAAAGCATAACCTTGATGGTTTTTCTTTGTCACCCTCGAAGAGGGTCTCCACAGCTTCTGAAATTGTGAAGATTCCCGCCGGGAATGACAAAAAAGACACCCAAAAGTGGCTTTTTAGGAAAAGCAGTTATCAGAATGCTTCCGGTTAGGTCCTACACTATGGACCTGACAGGCTTCCAAATTTCCGGAAATTTCTATCCTGCAACCGCCCCTTTTCGACCGCCACGTAGCCCGTACCACAGGATATAAACGTAGCACGGAATCAAAATCAGATAAGCCATTTTGGCGCTGCCAAGTACCTCGGTGAGCTTGCCGTAAATCGGGGGCAACACTGCCCCGCCCACAATCGCCATGATGAGAATCGCAGCACCCAGCTTGGTGAGGCGACCCAGCCCCGCGAGCGCCAGTGGAAAAATAGCAGGCCACATCGCCGCATTGCTGAAACCCAGCAAGGCAAAGGCACCCACCGCTACCGCACCGCTGCTTAAAAGCGTGACGACCACCAAAAGGAGGCTCAGGACGGCTGAATAAAACAGCGCCCGTTGCTGCGACAGGTATTTGGGAATCAGAGCAATGCCCACCAGATACCCCGCCAGCAAACAGTAGCCGGTATAAGAAGGGAAATGCTTCGCCGTTGCCAGCGGGTAGCCCAGCGACTCGCCAAACGGCGTAAACGTGTCGTAGCTAATCACCTCGGCGCCTACGTACAGGAAAATCGCCAGCGCACCGAGCAGCAGATTCGGGTGTTGCAAAATGCCCTTGCCTGCAACCGCGTTGGAAGGGTCTAAGGTTTCGGTTTCTTCCTCAATTTCCGGAAGCCGGAACACCAGAAACAAAACAGCAATGGCCAGCAGCGCGGCGGCAATGATCTGATATGGCACAATCACGCGTTGCGCCAGCGCGTCCAGAATCTGTGCTTTTTCGGCGGGGGAAGCCACGGCAACCTGCGCCTTGATGGCGTCGGCGTTGGACAGAGTAATGCTGCCCAGAATATATACCGCCAGGATGCCGGCCACTTTGTTGCAAATCCCCATAATGCTGATGCGCCGGGCGGCACTTTCGCGCGGCCCGAGGGCGGCGGCATACGGGTTGGAAGCCGTTTGCAGCAAGGCCAATCCGGTTCCAATCACAAACAAGCCCAGCAAGAACAAGGAGAAATTCCGGGAACCCGCCGCCGGCACAAACAATATCGCCCCCACGGCCATCACCGCCAGTCCCAGACTCATCCCTTTTTGATAGCCGGTGCGCGCCAGAATGGCCGCCGAGGGCAGCGACATAAAAAAGTAGGCAGCAAAAAACGCCGTGGCCACCAGGTAACTTTCGGCGGCGGTCAGCTCGCAGGCCAGCTTCAGGTACGGAATTAACTGGCTGTTGGCCCAGGTGATAAAGCCGAAAATAAAAAACAAGACGCCAATCAGCACCATGCCGAAGGCCATGGATTTTTTAGGAGTCGGGGCGGCTTGATGTTCGTAATTCATGTGCGGTTTGAAAGGCCTAATTTAATCCCCTGAAAATGAATGTAGCTCTTCTTTCTCAAAAAGATTCCTTCGCCATTGGTATCGACATGGGCGGAACCAACACCACCGTTGGACTGGTAAGCGCCGGAGGCCAAGTCCTGCGCACCACCCACCTGAAAACCCGCGCCCACGCCACCGCCGACGATTACCTCACTGCCCTTGCCTGCGCGGTCAAATCAGTGCGCCGCGACGCCGACATTTCCGGAATCGGGATGGGCGCGCCGAATGCCAATTTCCACACCGGCGAAATTGTGAACGCCGCCAACCTGCCGTGGAAAGGCACCCTTCCCATTGCCGAAAAACTGGCCGCGCTCACCGGCTACCGCGTTCGCCTTACCAACGACGCCAACGCCGCTGCTGTGGGCGAAGGCTTGTTTGGCGCAGCGCAGGGCTTGTCGGATTATATTGTCGTAACGCTTGGAACAGGGCTGGGGTCTGGTTTTGTAGCCAACGGCCAACTGATTTTAGGTCCCGACGGGCTGGCGGGTGAGTTGGGCCACGTAATCGCCGTTCGCGGCGGGCGGGCCTGCGGCTGTGGGCGCAACGGCTGTCTGGAAACCTATGCCTCGGCCACCGGCATTGTGCGTACGGCGGAGGAATGGCTTCTGGCGCGGCGCGAACCCAGCATCTTGCATGAATATTGCCAAAAGCTCAGTGCGTGGGACATCCAGCAGGCAGCCGTCCGGGGCGACACCTTGGCGGGCGAATTGTTTGGCTTTACCGGAAAAATACTGGGCGAAACCCTCGCCGACGCCGTGGCCATCACTGCACCGCAGGCCATTATTTTCTACGGCGGATTGGCACGTGCGGGCGAGCTGCTGTTAAAACCCGTTCGGGAGCATTTCGAGAAAAATCTGCTGCACATCTATTCCGGAAAAGTACAGTTGTTGTCCTCGGCACTGCCGGAAGCCAACGCCGCGCTTTTGGGGGCGAGTGCGCTGGCGTGGTAGAAATTCTAATAAAAAATGAGACGTTGTGGAGTCAGAAAGTCCAAAGACCAAGGTCCCAAATCCAAGAAAACCCCGGTAGAGATAAGAGCTTTATTATAGTATTTCCCCAAATTCCAGGATGTTCCCCGACAAGGGATAAATTTGCACAGCATAGTCCCGGTAAAAACGCCTTCAAACGAAGCTCCAAGCCGGAGGCTCCAACTTTCCAACCCCAAATCTTTTCCCTTTGACTTTCCGCAACTTTAAAATGGTGGACTACGTCGTTTACGGACGCGGGTCTTTTAACCAGTTAGACGACATTTTGGTGCCCCGCCGTAAAGGCGACGCCCCGATGATTTTCCTCCTCGATCATCACTTTAGCTCCAACGAAGCGTTTAAAGCGCGCATTCCCTTGCGCGGCGCCGACAAGCTCATTATTGCTGACGTTACGGACGAACCGAAAACCAGCTATGTGGATGCCCTGGCGACTGGATTAAAGGACGAATTTGGTACGGTTTCCGGAATTATTGGCATTGGTGGCGGCTCAGTAATGGACCTCGCAAAGGCGGTTTCCCTCATGATGACCAACCCCGGCAAAGCGCAGGATTACCAGGGCTGGGATTTGGTGAAAGTGCCCGGCGTGTATAAAGTGGGCATCCCGACGCTTTCTGGAACGGGCGCGGAAGTGAGCCGCACCTGCGTACTGACCGGGCCGGAACGGAAACTGGGCATGAACTCCGATTTTACGCCGTTTGACCAGATTGTGCTGGACCCGGATTTAATCAAAAATGCCCCGGTGAATCAACGGTTTTATACCGGAATGGACTGTTATATCCATTGTATTGAAAGCCTAGAAGGAACGTATCTAAACGCTTTCAGCAAGGCCTATGGCGAGAAAGCGCTGGAGCTGTGTCAGGAAATTTTCCTCACCCCGGAATGGACCGACGAAAGCGACGAAAAGCTGATGATGGCCTCGTATTTTGGCGGGATGAGCATCGCCTACTCGCAGGTGGGCGTGGCCCATGCGGTGAGCTATGGCTTAAGTTATCTGCTGGGTGCTAAGCATGGCATTGGCAACTGCATTGTGTTTAACCACCTGGAAGAATACTATCCGGCGGGCGTAGCCGAATTCAAGCGAATGGTATCCATCAACGGCATTCATATTCCGGAAAACTTGTGCAAAAACCTGAGCGATGCTGATTATGACACGATGATAAACGTGTCGATGGGGATGAAGCCGTTGTGGGAAAATGCTTTGGGCAAAGACTGGGAGCAGTACATCACCCGTGAAAAGCTGCGGGGATTGTACGAGCGGCTGTAATTTTCCGGAAATCCAGCGAAACTTTTTATCAAGCGGCGTGTTTTTAAAGCAACACGCCGCTTGGTTCTTTTGGGAATAAAAGAATACACCCGAGATGCATGTCAATAAAATAATTTCATAAGAAAGCGTTTTTTTATTAACAGGCGGGCTGTAAGTTTGTGGAACATTCGTGAAACATCGTGGAACATGCGTGAAACATCATCCTTTCCGGAGCGATTTTCAAGTATCCCACAACCATTTTCTGGGTGGCGATTTACCAAGAACAACAGAAGAGTCTTAATTTAAACCCTGCTTAGTCCCCGGCAGGCCGGATATTTTTCCTATCAACAATGGCTAAAATTATTGCAGTCGCCAATCAGAAGGGAGGTGTGGGCAAAACCACAACCGCCATTAATCTGGCAGCTTCGCTTGCCATATTGGAGTATAAAACCCTGCTGGTGGATGCCGACCCGCAGGCCAACAGCACCACCGGCAATGGCTTTGACCTGCGCGACGTAAGCCATTCGCTCTACGACGCGATGGTGAACGAGGTGCCGGCTTCCAATATCATTCTGGAAACCGAAACCCCCAATCTGTTTTTAATTCCGTCTCACCTCGACCTGGTGGGCGCTGAAATCGAACTCATCAACCACCCGCGCCGCGAACAGGTATTGCGCAATGCGCTGCAAACCGTGCAGGCCGATTTTGATTTTATCATTATTGATTGTTCGCCGTCGCTGGGCCTCATTACCGTGAATGCCCTGACCGCCGCCGACAGCGTGGTGATTCCGGTGCAGTGCGAGTATTTCGCCCTCGAAGGGCTTGGTAAGTTGCTGAACACGATTAAGATTGTCCAAACACGCATCAACGCCAGTCTGGAGATTGAAGGGATTTTAATGACGATGTACGACGGTCGCCTGCGTTTGAGCAATCAGGTTGTGGAAGAAATCAAAGCCCACTTTGGCGATATGGTTTTCAACACCATCATCCACCGCAACACCCGGCTGGGCGAAGCGCCTTCGTTTGGCAAACCGGCTCTGATGTATGACGCCGACAGCACCGGTGCCATCAACTATCTTAACCTGGCAAAGGAAATTCTCCAAAAGAACAACCTGACGCCAACCAAAACTGAAGACACGGTCTTCGACGCAGCTGGTCATGGCAACTCCTAATCCAAACACGAAGGGCAAACAGGCGCTCGGCAAAGGCATTCGGGCCCTGCTTTCCAACATCGATGAAGACCTGCGTACCTCGGTGGACGCGCCACCGCTGGCCAGCGCGCCCCTGGTAGCCACTTCGCCGGTGGCTGCCGGAACGTTCCGCGTGCCGGTGGATGCAATTGACCCAAACCCCAAGCAACCACGCCGCGATTTTGACGAGCAGGCGTTACAGGAACTGGCCGACTCCATTGCGTTGCACGACATCGTACAGCCCATTACAGTGGCCCGCCTTACCAATGGTCGCTATATGCTGATTGCCGGCGAGCGCCGCTGGCGCGCGTCTAAGATGGCTGGCATCCGCGATATTCCGGCGTATATCCGCACGGCCGACGACCAAGGTTTGCTGGAAATGGCGTTGCTGGAAAACCTGCAACGGGAAAATCTCAATGCCATTGAAATCGCTCTTTCCTATAAGCGTCTGATGGACGAAGTAGGCCTGACGCAGGAATTGGTGGCCGAGCGGATGAAAAAAGAACGCAGTACCGTGGCCAACTACCTGCGATTACTGCGCCTGCCGCCCGACGTGCAAAAGGCCGTTCGGGATGGCTCTCTGAGCATGGGGCACGCCCGCGCCCTCATTGGACTGGAGCATGTGGACCAACAGTTGTATGCTTTCCGGGAAACGCTGGAAAAAGGTCTTTCGGTGCGCCAGACGGAAGCGCTGGTGAAAAACCTTTCTACCGACAAGCCGGAAAGCGCTGGTTCTGGCTCAACCGCCGCGCCGCAGCAACCACTGTCGCCCGTGTACCGCCGCATTCAGGACAGCATCAGCTCGCATTTTTCTACTAAAGTGCGCCTCGACCGGAAGAAAAACGGCAAAGGGACCATCAACATTGAGTTCTACAACGACGAGGATTTGGAGCGGATTCTGGATAAGCTGAAGCTGTGAGCGAGCGATAAAAAACGATATAAATTTTTCTGTAAGAACGCGCCTCATGGCGCGTTCTTTCGTTTTATTCCCCAAATTTGCCACCTTCTTTTTGTATGAATGCCGATTGGAAAAAGCGCGCGCTGGAACATCAGAAAGCCTACCGGCGGGTGTTGGAGAAAGGCCCGAAGAATAAGATTTTAGCCGTCCTACCACGCCTCACGGAAGAGGCGTTTGAAAAGATAGATTGCCTTTCCTGCGCCGCTTGTTGCAAGAATTACTCGCCGCGGTTTAAACAACCCGACATCAAACGCATCGCCAAACACCTGCGCCTGAAAGAAGGCGAACTGGTAGCCCGCTACCTGCGCCTTGATGAAGACAACGACTATGTATTGCGCAGCGAGCCGTGCCCGTTTTTGGGTGATGACAACGCGTGCAGCATCTACGAGCACCGTCCGTCCGACTGCCGCCGTTTTCCCTACACCGATGAAGATGTGGTTTTAAAACGCATTCCCCTGACGCTTAAAAACAGTACATTCTGTCCCATTACTTATAGCGTGCTCGAAAAATTAAGGGAAGCCTTCGGTTAAGAAAGCTTCCCTTAATTTCTGGGTAATATTTCCGGAAATTTCCGAAAAATCGGGCTTATCGGCGCAGTGTCGCGCGGTTGCCATACACGCGGCTGAGGCTGTCCAGGACACGGGTGGAATCCGAAAGTGCACCGGTGTAAGGAATCACCACCAGATAGTTGGAAGAATCCTGCGCCACTACCGCAACGGATTCACCGAGTGGTGTGCTTTTCAATTGGCGTTGGCGCTTTTCGGCGGCCGCCTGTGTAGGGTAAGACCGCAGCACAATCTGCATACCAGAGGCGCTGGCGGAGGCCGCTGCCGGAGGCACAGCAGCAGGTGTTGGCGTCAGGCTGTCGAGGGGCTGCGCCACGGTATCAACCGGCACGGCTACCGGCGTGGCTACCGGCGCCGGTTCAGCGGGTGCTTCGGCCCGGTCCTTCACCAAAAAGCGCGAGACTAGAATGATAATTCCGATCAGTCCTGCAGCGGCTAATATAATGAGCCAGATTTTGGTCATGTTCAGCGAGCTTCCCCGGTTGCTGGCCGAATCTTCTTCCGGCGTGGTGAGTTTAAATGAAGGTGCTTCTTCCAGCCGCTTGCTCATTTTCAGCGTTGGGATGGCAGCCGGCGTGTAGGAAAAAGAAGGGTCAGCAACAAAGATGGTTTTGCCGTTTTGCGAAGCAAAATGTCCGATTGCCGGAATCACCACCTGCCGACCGGCGGCCAGTTCGACGCGCGCATTATCAACAAAGCTGCGGATTTCGGTAGAAGCCTTAGCGATGCTCGTTTGCTCGGCTGTAGCAATAAAGTTGGCCAGGTTGTCGTCAATAGAGCCAGCGGGTAGCAACACAATTTCGTAACCGGGTGCCGAGAGTGTGTCGCCGTTTTGAACCGGGGGCGTTTTCAGGATTTGAAGGTTGCCCAGTCCATGCAGGTAACAAAACTTGTTTTTCAGCAGGTACAGGCCAATGTATTTTGCGATATCCATTTGTAGAGAAAGAAAAAAGAAGGGTTGTAAAGGTAAGCCGGCAGGTGCCTTTTCCCTTTTACAAATCTACTTTCAAACCGGCGGCAATGCCCCGACCAATCGCCTGATACCCATAATAGCGCTCGTTGCGGATATCCAGCAAGTTGGTGCCCGCCACCCAAACCGTCCACTGGGGGATGAATCGGTAAGCAATCCGTCCGCTCAAATCAGCAAGTGGCTTTAAAGACAAATTCTCCCCTACAGGTCCCACAGCATGAATGCCATCCGCAAACGAGAACAGCCCGCTGATTTGCAACGGCTCTACCGGCCGGAAATGAGCGTCGGCCCCAAAGCGTACGGCGGGCAGATGCCATAACTGCGGCAGGATTTCCGGAAAATAATTGGTCAGTTGGGTAAAAGCGCCCACTTGCAGGGTTTCGCCAATGGCGTAGCGCACCCGCGCCTGAATCATGGCCGCCTTGGCGTTCTCAAATTGCAGGTTGAAACCAGCGCGGTTGGCGTTGGTATAATCGTTTACGAACAGCGGAATGGCCTTCCAGTCCCAGTAACTGCCACGCACCGAAAGCGACAGGTTTTGCCCCACCTTGGTTGCCACTTCGGCGTAGGCTTCGCGGCTTTCCGTTTGCCCAATCGCGTAGGTGTTTAAATATGGATTTTGTTCCGCCAACTCCTCATAGCGGTTCTGCACCACCCGACCTTTCCAGCCAATCTCAAAAGACGTTTTTTGGGGAATCACCCGGTAGGTCAGGGCCAGATCGGGCAGTACCCGCAAGCCTTCATCCTGCACATAAGCCGGAATCACTCCGGCGCGAAATAAAAATTTGGGTTGGTCAAAAACGAGCGCTGTGGTAAGGGTGTGCAGGTTGTTGTAACCCGTGCCGCTCGGCAGGCTCACGGTAGTGAAATTCACTGCCGGAATCACTTCAATACGTACGCCGTTGCCGGGCTCCGCAATCAAGGGCACTTCGGCGTGAAAGGTAGCTTCGCTGCCTACTGCCGGACCGTTGAAATACCGGAAACCCACCTGTGGCCGCAGTCCGTTCAGCACTTGATTGGAGGTAATATCCAACGCAGCCATCGCCCCAAAGCCATAGTAGGTGCGCATGCCGAGATCCACTGGCGTGCGCCTGTCGTTAAAGGCATAATCGCCATAACTGTTGCGTTTGGCATCCACAACGCCTTCCAACTGCCCAATGCCGGTGAGGGTTTTCAGGGAGTAAGCGCCGCTGGTTTCGTTGTAACGCAAATTCTGGATGCGGTCGTCGGCCTGCTGAACGTGGCGCAGCGAAAGCACCGACGATAGATTTTCGCCCCGGATCCGCGAGGTGGCGCCTTCCAGCATAAATGTAGCCCGGTTGCCGCCACCGGCGCTGATGTAGTCTTCTTTCTCCATTGTCGCACTGTCTTTTTGCAGGGCCAGCGGACGGATGGGAATGGGATAATACGGCAGCGCAGCCGCTTCCGGGGTTACGTTGTAGCGCTGGGCAAACGTAGTGGTATCCGGCTCCGGCACCGAGGGCGTTACGAGCGGCTTGTAAACCGGTTTCAGCTCCGGCTGGTAAGTTTGATACACCGAAACCGTGGCGTTCTTGATGCTGTCGCGGGAAGTCGATTTGGGTGCTGTGGGGCGCTGGGCCGATGCCTGTTGGACGCAGAAAAGCAATCCTGCACAAAATATCGGGGCAAGGGTGCTGTGCCTCATTTTCCTTTGGTGGGTTTAGATGTTTTTTCTTCCGCAACGACGCGTTCCAGTTGCGCTTTGGCTTCTGCTTTCAACTCCGCGTTTTTGGCGTTCTTTACAATACTTTCCAACGTGGCGCGGGCATTGAAGTAATCTTTTTGCTGGCGAAACACTTCGGCCAGAATCATGTAGGATTTCACGTTCCACCACTCCGGTGCGCCGCTAATACGAATGGCAGCCATAGCGGTACTTTCCGCTTTGGAAAGCGATCCTTCTCCCAAAGCAGCAGCAGCCAGGTGGTAGCTTGCTTCGGCACTCACGGCAGGCAATTTGCTGTTTTTGCTTTGTTCCCAATAGCGCAGTGCGGTTGCCGTGTTGCCCGTTCCGGCAGCGGCGTTGGCGCGATAAAGAGCCACCTGGGTTTTGGTGGCTGCATCCAGCGTCGCATTTTGCAATAACGAATCCGCCAGCGGTGTTACGGCTTCATAATTATCCTGCTGACTGTAAATGCGCAAGAGCCCAAGCTGTGCCTGTTGAGTTTGAACGGGACTGGTTGCGTTGGCCAGCAAAGCTTCGTAGGCACGCTGGGCGGCTGCCGTGTCGGAATCCTGCGAGGCCAGCACGGCGAGGCGCTGGGCGGCCTGGGCGGTAAACTCGTTGGCCGGATAGGTTAAAACTTTTTCGTAGAGGCGGCGCGCCGAAGCATAATTGCGAATACGGTCGTAGCTCTGTGCGCCATAAAAAGCCGCTTTGGGTGCAAAGCTGCCTTCCGGGTAGCGGGTTAAATAGTCTTCGTAGGCCGTAGCGGCTTTGTCAAATTTGTTGGCAGCAAACTGGGTTTCGGCAGCGGTGTAGAAAACCGAATCCACGCCGCTCGCGCCATTCCCCGCCCCGATTTTAGCCACGAGGGCGGCATAGGCATCAGGCTGACCAGCTTCGGTGTAAATGCCGCGCAGGGCTTCCAGGGCCGCTTGCGCGTCGGCAGTACCGGGCGCGATTTCCAAAACGCGGGTATAGGCAGCGATGGCGGCTTTGGTATCGTTCAGCTCAGCCTGGCTATAACCAAGCCGTAAATACGCTTTGGATGCAAACGGCGTGCCTGCGGTGAGCGGTGTGAGAACAGCAACGGCATCGCGGTATTTGTTTTGACCAATCAGGTTGAGGCCCGCTTCATACCGCGCTTCGGCGGCGTAGAGCGAGGTGGGTACGCGGTTGTAAATCTGTTGCAGCAGCTGCTGTTTCTCCCCCAACTTGCCCTGCAAACCCAGCAAAGTAGCCTGTTGCAGCAAGGCGTAATCTTCTTCTTCCTTTGGTAGTGTAGATGCTTGCTGGTAAAGCTGTTGGGCCTGGGCGAAATTCCGTTGCATCAGCGCGGCGTCGGCTTCGCGGATGGCGGCGTTCGCAGCTATCGCCCCGCCTCCCCTTTTCGCAAGCGCAAAAGCGCTTTGTGCGCCGGTGTAATCTTTCAACGC
The DNA here is from genome assembly GCA_023391015.1 of Bacteroidota bacterium. Classification (GTDB taxonomy): domain Bacteria; phylum Bacteroidota; class Bacteroidia; order Chitinophagales; family Chitinophagaceae; genus UBA1952. The sequence goes on along the minus strand of JAEWBT010000143.1, from coordinate 34,969 downwards.
CAGCAAGGCATACCCTTTCGTTAATTCCGCAGCCGCAGGCGACACTTCCGCGCCAGTAATGGGCCGGGAAATTCCGGAAATTTGACTCAGATATGCATCGGCATAGCGAACAGCATCTTCATAGTGGCCCAGCCGGTATGCGGTTTCCGAAAGCCAGAACGAAGCGGCTGCTTTGTAGCGGCCATTCTCGCCAAACGAAAGCGAACGGCGCAGCAGGTTTTCAGCTCCGGCCAACTCGCCCAATTGCAGTTGTTGCACGCCCAAGCCATAACTCGCCCGTTGCATGATAGCAGTATAACGCGGCGCGGCTGTTTGACCTTCCAGCACGTCCAGCGCAGCGCGGTACTGCCCCGACCGCAGCGCAATGGCAGCGCGCAGGTTTTTCACTTCCACATCATCGTCAGCAGCAGGATACAGCTCGCTCCGGCGTGCCAGGATGCGCTGTGCCTCGCCATCGCGGCCCGCTTCGTACAGCAGGGCGGCTGCTTTCAGCATGGAAGCTTGTTGGAGTTGGGGGAAAAAATCGTGACCCGAAGCCAGCGTGTAAGCCGCGCGGGCACCAGCACGGTCGCCGCTCAATAAATACGCGTCGCCGAGCAACACCGCCGAAAGCTGCGCCAGCGAATCTTCGCCCGCCGTTACCGGCTTGAGGCGGGAGATGGCCTGCGGGTAAGCTTTGGTTGCAAAATAGCTGTAGCCAATTTCGTAGAGCGTTTCGCGGCGCAGAGCGTCGGCGGCGTCATAGTAGGCTTCAAAATACGGCAGCGCCTCGCTGTATTTGCCTTCATCATACAGCACCTGTGCGGCCAGCAGTTGCAGTTCTTTCTGATAATAGCTTTTTTCCGGCGCTGCCAACAAAGATTTTGCATCGCTCAGTGCGCCTTCCTTATCGCCTTTCAGGTATTTCAGCTCGGCCACGAAATAGGGAACCGTACTGCGGTAGCGCGGCTCGTCGGCCACCTGTTGCAGGTTGCGCAGGGCTTCGTCGTAACGGTTTTGCTGATAGGCCAGCAAGCCATAATAGTAATAGGCCGGAATCTTATACGGCCCTTCCACGCCTTTCATGGCGCGGAACAAGGGCTCGGCTTTGTCTAATTCTTTTTGGTTCAGGTAGGCGTAGGCCGTCCGGAATTTGATGGTAGCCAGCTCGGCATTGCTGTGATGTTGGTAACCTGCCGCCGCACCATATTCCGCTGTTTTTTCCCAGTCGCCGCGATAAAAGGCAGCTTCGCTCAGGGCAGCAGCGATCCGGTCGCGAAACATTTGCGACATCACAGATTGATTCCAGGCCATTTCCGCTTTTGCCGTCAGCAAAGAGTCTTCGGTTTTAATACCAGCCAGGAGTCCATATCCCTGAAGCAAATCGGCGTAGAAAAATTCGTCGCCGGGCGTGGGAGGAAGCGGCGTTTTGGCAGCTGCCTCAAAAGATTGCAAAGCAGCGCCCGTATTACCGCCGCGGTACAGACGGACGCCCCGAAGGGTATTTTCACTCAAGCCGGACTTTGGAAACGGCGCCTGGGCAAAGCCTGACTGGGAAAGGGTAACACAAAAAGAAAGGCCTATCAAAGGTCGCAAGGCTACAAAACGCATAGGCTAAGAAAGAAAAAGCAGTCGTTTTTCCGGAAAAAAACAGGGAAAAAGTTGGGCTTCAAAAATAGGCTCTAAAATACCTACCCGCCCGCCCTTCTCTTTTATTTAGCCGCGCTTCGCCCCTAAAAAGCGTTAAAAAGCAGGTTTGTCCTGCCGAGAAGGGGCGCTTTTCGGTTTTTCCAATGCCGGCTTTTTGCCTTTGGTAACCACCTCTTAACCGGTAGCGAAGCGCGAAAAGTATGGCTTGCTAAAACGCAATGGCCAGCGACGTGGTGGCAACCGGCTCCTTGGCCACCGGCGTTCCTTTCCGGAAAAAAAGCGGATTGGAGCTGCCCAGATTCCGGAATTCGGTGCGCCACCAGCAGTGGGCGCCTATTTTCCGGTCTATGTTTACGGAAGCGCCCCACACCCCAAAATCTCGGGTGCCCATAATCACCCCGTCGGCATCGCGGTAATACTCGGCGCGGGCCGCAAAAGCCCAGCGGTCGTTGGGGGTGTAGCGCACCACCGCATTGGGCGTGTACCAGATGCTGTGGCCGTTGTTGCCCGGCGCTTTCTGCTCGGCCCCAATATCAAAAGCAAGCGTGACGCCCCACTTTTCGGTGGGGTGCAGCACGGTGTAGAAATTGTTGAAAAACCGCCAGCGCTTTGCCGAATCCGGGGACTCATTGCCTACATACGTGCTCCAGTTGAACAGCGCTTTGGAAGAAGGCGTGTAAATGAGTTGTGTGCCAAAAGCGGGGGTGTTGTTGCCATCAATCCGTTGGATGCGCTGCCAGCCGTTGAGCACCAGTCCGCTCAAAAACCACTGGCCGTTGGGCGTGGTATAGCTCAGCTTCGCGCCGGTTTCAAAATAAGGCGAGTTCTCGGCCATCAGGCTGCGGGTGAGCGCCCAGTTGTCTTTAGAAATCGCGCTTTCATAACCGATGTGGGACGGCAGGATGCCGGCGTCTATCCAGAGGGCGTGCTTTCCGGAAAGCCTTACCCCTACATTGGCCTGGTAGATGTGCTTGAGGAGTCCCGGTTCAGCGGCGTAATTATAATCGGCGTAGTTGCCTACCTGCAACCCCAGGTTGCCTCTCAGCTGTTCGTCTTGATACGCCGCCTGCACCAGTCCGAGGTTCAGGGCCACTTCATTATGCCGTTTGTGGTTGTAGATAAAAGCCGGCTTTTCGTGGTTTTGGGGCTGATTAAAATCATAAGAATAATACACATCCGCAAAAACAGACCAGGTGAAACGGGCGGGCGCAGCCGCAGAATCCTGCGCCAGCAGCGGTGCCGACAGCAAAGAGGCGCTTAAAAAACTTAAAATTCTTTTCATCTTTTAGAAGCCAGTTTTTCCAACGCGGGGTTGAGTTTGAAAACATTGCTTTTGGGGCCTCCAGCAACTCCTGCAGCAGCCATCCTTCCTGCCGGCTAAGGATTTGTCGCACAGTATTTTCCGGAAAAATCCGGTTGCCGGATTTCCGGAAATCAAAACACATGCTTCCAAAAAAAGAGACGCGATTTATCGCGTCTCTACAATGCTCTTTTGTCTTTTATCTATGGTCTTTTCGGACTTCTAGAAATTCAGTGTGGCGTTGATGCTGGGGAAGAACGGCAGCTGGAACACGCGCTCGTTGGTAACGCGGTCTACATAGAAAATATTTTTCCGGTTGTAGGCATTGGTTACCGCAGCGGTCAGTTCCAGATTTACATTTTGCGAGAACGTAAACCGCTTTTTGGCATTGAGGTCCAGGCGGTGGTAATACGAAAGACGGCCCCCGTTGATATCATCGGCGTAGATAATGCCAAGGGATCCGTTTTGCGCCGGAACGTTGGTAGCAATGCCATTTCCGGTAGCGTTTACGTTTTCAAAAAAGCCTTGCGTTTGGGTGAACGGGAACGGCGAGCCCAGGTTGTAGCGGGCCGAGAATTCCCAGTCGCGCTTGCGGCCTGCAGTGTACGCACCCAGCAGGTTCAGGTTAAAGCGGCGGTCGAAGGGCGTTGGATAGGTTTGCGAAGTGGCCGCACCGCTGTTTTCCAGTACCCGGAAGGTGTTGTTCACCATCTGGTAGGACGCAGTGCCCCACAGGTACACGCGACCTTTGGTGTAGCGGGCCGAGAGGTCCACCCCATACGCTTCGCCGTTTCCGGCCTGGAAGTTGGGATCCGAAGCGGCTACTTTGGTGCGGTTCAGCTCCACCACCTGACTAAACTTCTTATACCACGGCTCCAGGTTGAAGTTCACGCCAAAAGCATCCACTTCAATACCAGCCACGCCATGCAGTGCGGTGAGCAGCGAGTTGCTGGTTTCCTTGCCATCGGGGTCGTTGATAGACTCAGCGGGCGAAAGCAGAAAGCCGCTGAAGAAGTTCACGACGTCGCGGTCGCTTTTGGTAGAAATAATGTTCTGGGTATAGCGGCCGGCGGCGGCTTTAAAGCGAAGGCTGGGCGTTGCGTTGTATTTGATACCAATGCGCGGCTCCGGCGAAATCACGCTGAGGCTGTTGTAGTACTGCACGCGCACGCCGGGTTCCAGGATAAACTTCTGACCAAAGTTTTTCCGGTACATCACAAACACCGACGCCAGGGTGTTGCGGCGGTCATAATCGGTGGAGATACCGCCGGTATTGAGGTAATTCAGCGTGGTTTGTTGCCCGCTCACTTCGATGCCATATTTCAGCTGGCTGTAGTTTTTAAGAAAATACGTAAAGTCGATGCCGCCTTCAAAGCCACTGATGCCGGTGGTACGGGCAAATTCCGGACGGCTGGCTTCCACGAAGTCAGCGTCGTATTTAGAATAGGCAAATTTTCCGGAAATCAGGGCCGACGAAGTGCCCGGCGACAGTACAAACGTGACGCCACCGCCCCGCGCCTTCCAGTTGAAGTCGGCGATGTTGTTACCGGTTTGCTGGTTCAGCAAGGATGCCTTGTCGTCAAACGAGAATCCAAAGACATTCACCTTAGATCCATTGCCGGCGCTAAGGGTAATCTTTCCATACAAATCCGTAAACGAGAAGGGCAGGCCGTTTTTAAAGCCGTCTCCCATGCCGCTGTAAATGGATTTGGACGTTTGATCCAGATAGCTGTGCTTTCCAGTGAGCAGGAACGTCACGGCGCTGGACTCGTCGGATTTGCGCTTGAAAAGCGGACCTTCCAGGAGTCCACGGGCCATCACGGGCGAGCCGCTCACCTTGCCACTGATGCGGTTTTTGTTGCCGTCTTTGGTATGCACATCCAGAATGGCAGAAGTACGGTTGCCATAATCGGCATTAAAACCGGCGGTAATCACATCGGCGCTGCGGATGGCGTCGGTTTCAAACACCGAATACAGACCGATGGAGTGGAACGGGTTGTAGATCGTAACGCCATCCAGCAAAATACCGGTTTGAGAAGGTGAGCCACCCCGGATGTACAGCTGTCCGCCCTGGTCGCCGGTAAACGTCACGCCGGGCGTTACCTGGAGGAACTGCGCCAAATCGGGTTCGCCGCCGGAGGCCGGCAAAAGCTTGATTTCGCGCGGGGTGATGGTCGTAGTGCCCACCCGGATCTGGGTGACCTGCTCGGTGCGACGTGCGCCCACGGTTACTTCCTTAATCTGGTTGCCCTGAATGCCTGCCGGGCGGATATACAGATTCTGGCTCACGATATCGTTGGACTTGACCGCTACTGCGATTGCCGCCGTGTCGTAGCCAAAAGAAGTGGCCGTCAGGGTGTAGCTGCCTTCGGGCACGCCCGTGAGTGAGAAAAAGCCGTTCACGTCGGTCTGGACGTTATAAGCCGTACCGCTGAGTCCCACGACGTTGTAGATAATGGGTTCGCCGGTTTTGCGGTCGTATAAAAAGCCTTTTACGGTTCCGGTTTGGGCAAAGGCGGCTGTAGTAGCCACGGTCAGCAGTGCCACCGGTGCAAAGCGTGAAAAAAGACGCATAGTGGGAAAAGGTTCCTGGCCTTGTTTTTGGGCAGGGAAAGCAAAGGTAAGGGTTGACGAAAGGTCTGTTCAGAACCGGACCGGTGCTTTTTTTGTTCTTAAAAGATAGATATGCAAAGCGACACTTCCACGACCCTGCCGCCGGGCGCAACAATCCTGACGCTGGATGGGCTCCGGAAAATATACCGTCCGCGCACCGCCGACAGCCACAAAGGAACCTATGGCATGGCCGTGTTGGCGGGCGGGCAGAAAGGCTCGGCGGGCGCGTTGATATTGGCGGCGCGGGCTGCCGGGCGGGCCGGCGCGGGCCGTGTGCTGGGCATTTTGCCGGATTGGGGTTATGCGGCTTTTCAGACCGCTGTGCCGGAAGCACAGTGCATGACGAGCGGGCTGACGCACATTATGTCGTTTGGGAAGATTCCGGAAAATACGGCTGCCGGCATTGGTCCGGGGCTGGGGCAAGAACCCGATACCGCCGATGCCCTGCGCCGACTGCTGTCCCGCCGCAAAGCGCCCCTGGTGCTGGATGCCGACGCGCTCAATATTCTTTCGGATTACCCGGATTGGCTGCGTTTGGTTCCGGAAAATTCCATCTTAACCCCGCATCCCGGCGAGTTCCGGCGCTTGTTTGGCGAAACCGAAACCCGGCTCCAAGCCATTGAAAAAGCGCGTTTGTCGGCGATGAAACACAACGTGATTATAGTGCTTAAAGGGCATCACACCGCCATCTGCACGCCGGAAGGCAAAACCTTTATCAATGTAACCGATTCCCCGGCCTTGGCTACGGCAGGCAGCGGCGACGTGCTCACGGGGATTATCACCGGGTTGCTGGCACAGGGCTATTTTCCGGAAAATGCCGCGCTTTTAGGCGTTTGGCTGCATGGCTACGCGGGCGTGTGCTGCGCCGAGGCGATTGGGGTGGAAAGCACCATTGCCGATGATATCGCGCGGTTTCTAGGCAAAGGGTTTAAGCTGCTGGGGGGATAGCGAAGATGCTTTCTTCCGAAAAATGTCAGCTCCTTGCGTTTGAAGGACCTGAGCATTACCTTGGCAGTCAGCCTTATCTGTACAATAAGATTTTTATGACCGGCGGAGAAATTTTGTCTTTTCTGAAGCAGTGTGGCATTACGCCGGAATCGGCGGTGCTGCGGGAGCGAAAAGTAGTAAAATTGCGCTTCCCGGCAGATGCCTCCTTGCAGCAGTTGGTAAGAAAGGAAGGTGCTGTATGGAGCAGGAGTTTGAATGCCTGGTATATAGAAAGCAATAAGTCGCTGCTGATCCGCTTTGTAAAAAAGGTTGCAGCGGAGCAGGGCGTTTCTGTGGAGCGTTCGGAAATAACTGCACTGCGCAGGCAGATTCGCCTGAAAGGTTATAGCCCCAATACCGAACAAGCATATGCCCAGTTACTGGAGCAATTCCTGGATCATTTTTATCCGCTCCAACCGGAAGCGCTCTCAAAGTCCGAGATAGAAAATTACTTGTTGTTGCTCCAGCAGCGTGGGTTGGGCGAAAGCAGCATCCACACAACCATCAACGCGATTAAATTTTACCTGGAGCAGGTTGCTGGTGCGTCTTATAGTTACTACAACTTACCAAGACCTAAAAAGCCTTTGAAAGTAGTCGCCATTTTTTCTCCGGAAGAAATAAAGGCGATTTTAAAGGCGGTGGAAAATCCAAAGCACAAAGCGATGCTGGTGCTGGGCTATAGCAGCGGTCTGCGAATTAGCGAAATCATTGCATTGACGATAAACGACGTAGATAGCTACCGGATGGTGCTTACCCTGCGCGGAGCCAAAGGTAAGAAGGACCGCGTAGTGCCGCTAAGCCAAACTGGTTTGCGGATTTTGCGGGAATATTTCCTTGCTTACAAGCCGAAAGGCCCTTTCCTGTTCGAAGGACAAGACGGCAAAAGTGCTTACAGCAGCAGGAGTTTACAGAATGTGCTGGCAGCGGCCAAAAGGCGGGCAGGCATAAAAAAAGAAGGAAGTCTTCACGCGCTGCGCCACAGCTATGCGACGCATTTGCTGGACAAAGGCACAGATATCGTGTACATTCAGAAAATTTTGGGACACAACGACTTAAAGACAACCTTGCGCTACCTTCATGTCACTACGCGCGACCTGCATAAAATAGTAAGCCCGATTGAGGACCTGGGGATATAACCGCCATTGTATAAGACTGAATTTATGGCGCATATCTCCCCGTAAGAGGGATTAATGCGATGCTTTTTGAGAAGGTAATGGCGCATAATTTTGAGTTATGCACAATGCTATGAGAACGATACTACAAATATTGACACTAACACTTCTGACTTCTCTAAATCTATTAGGACAAAATAGACTTCCGACAGATTTAAAGCAAGTTGTAAAATATTTGGATAAGGATTGTTCAGACAATGTGAAAAATGAGATTAAAACTATTCACGAAGACAGTCTCATTTATTCGGTATATCCATTTGCTAAAATAGAACCTTATAAAAACTATAAAACAATATTCAACTGGACAAGTAGTGAAAATGGCAACCCAAAACTCACTAAGTATTTAGAGAATAGAGGAATTTATGATTATCACTCAGAAGTCTTGCTTTATTCGTTAAGACAGTATCTGAAAAATGGAAAAATCAACGATAAGGAAATACTAAACAAGTTCTCCTTAAAACAGAAGAATGCGGAAGAAAAAGACAAAATAAAATTTACAACAGACACTATTAATGGTATTTATATTCCCAAAGATTTAGAAGAATGCTTTGTTCAAATAAACTCATTTTGGAATGACAGCACAAAAATTCAAGTGAAAAATTGGGAGGAAAAAGAATTTGCAGGTAAAGTGCATTTAGGTTTCGGAATGTGGATGAGAAATAATTGGCGACTTTGGGGAGGCTCTCGACTTTCTAAATATTTCAATGATTTAGGTATTTATCATCCAGATGATATGTCAGGAATTATTTTAGACAGCTATCACAGAAATTTGAATAACAAAGAAATTAAACTTGATGAGCAAATTAAATACTATCAAGATTATTGGGAAAATTCTAAAAAAGAAGAAGTTAAAAGAAAGCAAGAAGAGTTTTCGGAATATAAGCTTCGGGATACAATCGAATTTAATTATAACAAAGGATACGTAAGTAAAGAACAAGAAGATAAATATGACGATGATATTTGTATTGCTAAAGGAATTGTAACCGAACGCAACGAAAAAGATTTTTTAATTAAAGTGAAAATTATTGAAACCTGCGACAAAAAAGGAATTATCTATTTTGACAATGACGGACAAAGAATTTATGACCCAAAAACTAAACTATGGAGTGACCCATCTAAACGAATAATAAAAAAAGTGAAGAAAAATAAAGAGCAGTGGTTTGAGTATAAAGATTGGGAAACTTTATAATGACAAAAAGCACTGTGCATAACAAGGGTTTTGCAATAGTGGGGCGAAACTGCAAAGTTCAACGGTATTTCTTCGGTTCAACTTTAGTGCAAAACTGAGGATTTGTGCTTCGATTGCCCCACCATCGCAAAGCCCCGAAACGTTGCCTGCCATTTTACAGCGACCCGTTCTAACATTAAACTATGACGACAGAAAGCAACAAACCAAAATTTATATACAGACAAAAAACGTCTGAACAGTTAAAAGCAAACTACAATTCAAGAATAAAAAAAGACTTGAATGCCTTTACTTCTTTTGAGAACTTTTTAGCGTGGTATCACAACGAAGAAAAAATTTGCCACTATTGTGGACTGACCGAATTGCAATCACAAGAAATTGTAGTTAGCGGTCTTTTGACTTCAAACAGATTTCCACAAAACGGACTAACTGGACAAGGAAAAGCAAGAGGAATGTGGCTTGAAGTTGACCGCATTAAACCGAAAGACGCTTATTCAGAAAAAAATTGTGTTTTGGCTTGTTACTTCTGCAACAACGACAAAAGCGATGTCTTTGATGGAGAAGATTACAAACTGTTTTTCCAAAACAGGTTTAAATTCCTAACTCAACTTCTCGAAAAAAATAAATGATAACTGACAACCAAACTAACTTTCTGTATTTAGCAGACACTTTACCAACTAAGTATCCAGACTTTTACAAACGGTTTGAAAACGTTTTAGCGGACTGCAATATTCCGTTCGACTTCTTGCCACAAACAAAAGACGTTTGGGCGGTTGACTATATGCCAATCCAAACGGACTTAAACAAATTTATTCGGTTTGTTTACAATCCTTCATACTTACAGTCAAAAAAATATTTAAAAACCATTTCGGACGTTGACGAAATTTGCAAAGCAATTGGCATTGAAACTTTTAAAACAGACATAATTATTGATGGTGGAAATGTAACACGTTGGACAAACAAAGTGATTATGACAGGCCGAGTTTTTAAGGACAACCCTACTTTTGAACGCAAACAATTAATCAGAGAACTTTACGAACTCTTGCAGGTTGACAAAATCTATTTTGTTCCCGAACAACCAGGCGACTTTACAGGTCATTCGGACGGAATGGTGCGTTTTGTTGACGAAAACACGGTTATCATCAACGACTATAAACAAGAGAAAGAAGAATTTTATAGAGCTTTTGAAATTGCCATTCACAACACAGGACTTGACTACATTACAATTCATTATAACGTGTATGACAACAAAAGCAACGACCACGCAAATGGCGACTATATCAACTATTTGCAAATGGAAAATACTGTTATCATTCCGACCTTTGACATTAAAGAGGACGAATTAGCAGTTAGACAACTTGAAACAATATTTACAGGACAAAATATTCAGACTGTTGAAAGTAATGAAATAGCTTATGACGGAGGAATTTTAAATTGTATAACGTGGAATATCAAGACAGACAAATAAAAACGGCAGGTAACAGGCGTTTGGCTCAATGGCGGGTGAAGTGGTTAATTGATCATTCTACCGCGCATCAACTTTTGTGGTGTATTGACAGTTTTGTGCTCCGAAATCCGCCACTGCGCCAAGCGCCAAAACGTTGGCAGCAACCCTCATGACGATACCACAACATAGACATAGCATCATTTTGACAGTTGTAATTTCGTTTGCATTCGCAACCAAAACTTTTTCACAACGTATTACAATAAACCCGAGTGTTGACACCACAGACCAAGACATAAAAGCTGTAACAACCCTTTGGACAAATTACCTAAAATCAAACCCGAACAAGAACAACATAAAAGATAGTCCATTTTGGGCAGATACCGAGAAAAAGAAATTTCCAAGAGTTGACCAACTACTCAATGCCATCAATTCGGATTATCCAACATATTCAATGGGAAATCCGACAATTTTGTATGTAAAACCCAAAAACAATTTTTTTGAAATCAAAACTTTGTTTAGCTGGAAAGACAGTTTAGAAAGTGTTTATGTTTTATGTATCGCTTCTGTTTTTGCGAAAAAAGAAAATGAGCAATACAAACTTTACAATGCCCTAACTGTAAATAGCAACAAATGGAAAACAGAAAAACTTGGAAACGTAACATTTCATTTTCCATACTCACATACGTTTGACAAGAACGAAGCAAATAAATTATTGCAATCCATTGACGACCTGACAAAACAATGGAATTTACAAACTATTCCTATTGACTATTATTTTGCAAACACCTACGAAGAAGTTTTGCATTTACGAGGGCTTGACTATTCTATTGTAATGGGTAATAAAGACAAACCAAGTGGTATGTCTGACTTAGACACAAAAACAGTTTTTGCAGGTGGTCTTGGCGAAAATTATTTTCACGAAGTAGTTCACATTTATTTGAACAACCTTTTTCCTAAATCTCCACTAGTTGAAGGACTGGCAGTTTTCTATGGCGGTTCTATGGGACACGACTTAAAATGGCATTTAACAAGATTAAATGACTACCTAAACCAACACACCGAAATAAGACTGAATGACTTTGAAAAGTTTTGGTATATGGACAACTTTACTAATCCAAACAGCACAATTCAAGGTTTACTTTGCTACATCGCATTTAAAAACGGTGGGCTTAACAAATTAAAAAAACTAATGTCACACGAAGATATTTATGCGGCCATTGAAAAAGAATTTGGAGTTAAAAAAGAAGGATTAAACGAATTTTTACGAAAACAAATAAACGCAAACAGAAATTAACAACAGAAAAATGCAGCTACCAGCAACAACCCAAATGGCAAGCACCGAAACATTATAAGCAAACCCTGAAAATGGCAATCAAGCGAAAAATAATTTTTATGTTTTTTTTATTTCATACAAGTCTGTTGTGTGGACAAAACTATGTGGACTATCATAGAACTTTTAATCGAATTGATGAAAATATTCTATCAAATAATTATAGAGAAGCCATTAAACAACTTGACAGTATTTATTCAAAATTTGATTTTATTTATGCAAAACACTGTTTTAAAGCACTCCAAATATGCGTTTCTGCAAATGACAGTATTAAAGCTGATAAGTGGTTAGAAAAATGTTTCAAACAAGGAATTCCTATTTGGATTATCAGAATCAACGAAATAACAAATAAGTCCTTATCATACTCTACAACACAAAAGACTTTAAATAGTTTTGATAGCCTACATTCCATTTACAATGCCTCTATTAATACTAAACTACGTGAAAAAATAGACAGTATATTAATTATTGACCAAAAATATACCCAAAAAATGAATACTGGATTTGTTCTCTTTAAACCAATTTTTTGGCTACAATGGGGAGCACATAATAAGCGTCAACTTAAACTGCTTAAAAAAATCATAGAAACTTATGGATATCCAGAAGAAAGATTAATTGGGTTATCCACTATTCAAGATTCTGCTGCATTTGCAAGAACCTTCACATTTTGGGGACCTTCGGAACTTAGGGATTCTAAAGTACAAATTATGCTTCAACATTGTTATTCTACTTGGCATACAATTGATATAGACTTTAAAGATGCCTTGTTTAAGAATTTATGTGATGGAAATATTCCTGCTTTCCAATTCGCATTAATCATTGACTTTATGTTCCCTGACAAACCAAAATATATGAAAGAAAACTATTTTAAAGGAAATAGGGATTTAAAATTAGAAAATATCGAAAAAATGAATGAAAGTCGAAATTCGATAGGGCTACCTAATATAGAAGAAGAAAAAAGAAATATTTTAATTAAAATAGAAAGAAGAAAAAACAAAAAAGCAAATTCTGAAATAATGCTTGAAACTTAAAAGGGCAGCTGCCAACATGGGGTTTGCTGCTATGCTGGCTGACGAATATATTCTCATCTTTTTGTTCGCTATCAGCAGCAGTTCGGTCAGACGTAATTCTATTCGACTTTAGTTCTTATCTTCATAATCAGTAATTCTATTAAGCTTCAGCTGCCGGCTGACGGAACACGGAATACCAGCCCTGCGGCAAGCCGTTATCCGTTGTGCGGCAAGGCTACCCGACATCATACCATACTCAACTTGAAACAGATAGAATAAAAACACTTCGATTGATCTAGAAAGGTTTTTTGAAATTTGCAGCGTATTTTACTTAAGACAGAATATTATGGATATTATCAATCTTCCCGAAAATTTATTTGAGGGCAACCACAATTCGTCAGAATTGCAAATCGCTAATTACGAAGTGTATAAAAATGCTTCCAAAAACAAAATTAACCTAAACAAAAATGTCATTAGTTTTTTGTTAGACGGACAAAAGGATATTCACTTTTCTAACGACATCGTTTCTATAAATGACACACAATCTCTAAATGACACACAATCTCTGCTTATTTCATCAGGTAATTTTTTAATGACAACGCTTGTTGGGACAAGCAGTTATCGTTGCTTGCTTTTTTTCTTTTCTCAAAAAAACATCAGCGATTTTTTATTGAAACACGCGCCTCAATTCAATCAAAATAAAGCAACAATAACTGCTCCTTATTTCCTTATAGAAAAGGATAATTTCATTGTTCACTACATCAATTCTCTCAAACAGAGCTTTGATTTACACAAAACAATTTCACAAAAAATACTGGAACTAAAGTTTGAAGAAATTATGCTTTACTTAGCTAATAAATATGGACTGCCTTTTTTTGCTTATCTAAATTCTTTATTAACCAGCGAACGAGAATTATCGTTTAAAAAAGTCATTGAAAAAAACCTGTACACGAATTTAAACATTGAAGAAGTAGCGTTTCTATGCAATATGAGTGCATCTACCTTTAAAAGGAAATTCATCTCCATTTATCAAAAATCTCCGGGCAAATGGTTTCGACAAAAACGATTAAACAAAGCAAGAGAATTGCTGCTTAACAACAAAGCAACTCCTTCCGAAATTTATATGGATTTTGGCTACGATAGCCTATCAAATTTTAGTACTGCCTTTAAAAATGAATTCGGATACAGCCCAAAACAGACTCACACGGTTTGACCTTTTTTCATAAGCTTTTGAACAGAATAAGCAAACACAAGAAAGATGCTCAAACTAATTTTGTCTCATTCTTCACAAACAAAAAATTTAAACGAAAATGAGTAAAAATTTAGGGCTTTTTCTCCGTGTAGAAGCCAAAGCGGGAAAAGAAAAAGATGTAGAAAATCTTTTTACAAGCGCCTTACAATTGGCAATGGAAGAAGGTGACACTTTAACGTGGTATGCCTTTCGGTTCAACCATTCAACTTTTGGAATTTTTGACACTTTCCAAAATGAAGAAGGAAGGCAAGCCCATTTAAATGGGAAAATTGCACAAGCATTAATGGCAAATGCTGCCGAGTTACTCGCTGCAGAACCCAAAATTGAGCCAATAGATATTTTGGCAGCGAAATAAGGGGTTATTAAACATTTAATGTTAGGCTGTCTGCCGTAAAATCGTCTTGCGAATTTACGGCAGCCAGTTCTTTTTAAAACCTCCACAATGATTTTTTCAAAATTCAAAACATCGGTAACTAAATAAGACGAAGCAAAAGCCTTAATTCAAATGCTTCAACCATTTTACACAGACTGCAAATTTTCTTTTAACTTAAATCACCCTGACAAAATTTTAATAGTTGAACACTTAGAAGATGACAATCACCCTGAAATGGTAACAGACATTTTGAAAATGGCAGGCTTTATCTGTATTGACATTACTGAAACTTTGGGCTGACAAAAGCCCAGCACACAACAAAAGGTTTGCCGCAAGACTGGCGGAGGCAATAACAATCGGTGTTATACTACTATCAGCTAATATCGGGCTTAACCGAATTCAATTTGGCTTTTAGTTGTTAACTTCAACATCAGTTTTTCAATTGGCTTCAGTTGCCAGGCGGACGGTTATAAAATACCAGCCCTGTGGCAAGCCTCGAACGTTAGCCCCCAATTTGCAATCCTTTAAATCCGGAGAGACTTTAAGCCCTTCTCACGCCGCTAGCTAACAAGCGCAGTATATTTGCCTTATGAATAAAAAAGGGGAAATTATTCTGATCGACGACGATTTGGACGACCTTGAAATGTTTCAGCAGGCGTATCAAGAATTGGGTATCCGGAATAAGCTCACTGTTTTTCAAAATGCGCAAAAGGCATATCAGTACTTCAATAATACCAATAAAGATCTTTTCCTGATCATCTCTGATATCAACATGCCGGTGATTTCCGGTATTGAATTAAGAGACAAAATGCAGCAGTTGGGTGAGATGAAGCTAAGAGGCATCCCGTTCCTGTTCCTGACAACCGGAACGGCAGAAAACAACCTGATCTATGCCTACAGTCATTCCGTGCAAGGGGTTTTTCTAAAGCCAAGCAGTTATGAGGCGCTAAAGAACATCTTAAAACACATATTTGACTACTGGACCAGTTGTACAGAGCCTGTTTTTTCCAACAGACCGCCCGAAATGTTTTGACAACATCCCGGAAAGCGCTACCTCTCCAAAAACTCCCAGCCAATATCTTTCCGGAAATACTGCCCTTCAAACGCCACTTCTGCCGCCTTTTGGTAAGACTTTTGGAGGGCTTCGCGCAACGTAGGGGCCAAGGATGTGATGGCCAGCACCCGCCCGCCAGCCGTTACAATCTGGCCGTCTTTGGCTGCCGTTCCGGCATGAAATAAAAGGGTTTCTCCCGCATCTGAAATTCCGGAAATCGGGTAGCCTTTTCCGTAATCGCCGGGGTAGCCGCCGGAAACCAGCATCACGGTAGCTGCTGCGTCGGCGCTTTGGGCGACGATTTTTCCGGAAAGCGTGCCATCGAAAAGGCTGTTGCAAAGGGCCACCAAATCGCTTTCCAGGCGCGGCATCACCACCTCTGTTTCCGGGTCGCCCATGCGGCAGTTGTATTCAATCACATACGGCTCGGCACCCACTTTTATCAACCCGAAAAACACAAAACCCCGGTAGCGGATGCCTTCTTTTTGAAGTCCGGTAATCGTGGGGCGAACCACTTTTTCTTCCACCTTTTCCATAAAAGCAGCGTCGGCAAACGGAACCGGCGAAATCGCGCCCATACCCCCGGTGTTGAGCCCTGTATCGCCCTCGCCGATGCGCTTGTAGTCCTTGGCCTCCGGCAACAACACATAATCCTTCCCATCCGTGAGCGCAAAAACCGACAATTCAATGCCGGATAGAAACTGCTCGATTACCACTTTCGCACTCGCCGCGCCAAACTTTTTTTCGGCAATCATTTCCCGGAAAGCAGCCAGGGCTTCGTCGGTGGTCTCGGCAATCACCACGCCCTTGCCGGCAGCCAGTCCGTCGGCTTTCAGCACCACCGGTAGCGGGTGGTTTTGCAGGTAATCCAGCCCTTCCGCAAAATTGACCTCCGAAAACTCGCGGTACTGCGCCGTGGGGATGCCGTGGCGGGCCATAAACTTTTTGGCAAAGGCCTTGGAACCTTCCAGTTGCGCGCCTTCCTGCGACGGCCCCACGACTTTAATTTCCGGAAAATGCTCCACAAAATAGTCTTCAATGCCTCCCACCAGCGGGTCTTCCGGTCCCACTACAATCAGGCTTACCGCCGTTTCCTGACAAAACGCGGCGACGCGGGCAAAATCCTTTACATCCAGATTCACGTTTGCGCCCCACCGTCCCGTACCGCCGTTGCCCGGCGCGATGTAAAGCTGTCCGCAAAGCGGGCTTTGAGAAAGTTTCCAGGCCAGAGCGCTTTCGCGTCCGCCGCTGCCAATGAGAAGACTGTTTTGCTGCATGGTGGCCGCGAAATTATTCTTTTCCGGAAATCTAACCCGCTAAAAGGCACGGCTACTGAATTAACAACCCGGCAGCCCAATAAAGCGCGGCTTCGGCTTTGCCTCTTTTGGCATAGATATCCAGCAGTTTCTGCCGTGCATCCAGCACTTTGGCCTGCCGTGCGTTGATAAGAAACAAGGTGCTTTCGCCGGTTTGATAGCGCGTGAGCTCGCCCTGCAACAACCGCTCGTAGGCGGCAAAGCTTTCTTCCCACAGGGTTTGCTGCCGCGCCAGGTTGGTGGCTTCGTTATAGTAGCTGCGCACTTTCGCTTCCAGTTCCACAAAGGCGATATCGCCCGCCAGCGTCGCCTGCTGGGTTTTCACGCGTGCCATTTGCAGAGCCCCGCGCGCTTCCCGCAAGAAAAGCGGCACGCTCAGGTCCACTTCCAGCTTGTAGTTATTGCCCAGGTGATTTCCGGAAATTTCGGGCGGTGCCACCTCCCAGCCTTTGCTCAAAACACTGCCGCTCACCCCGATTTTCGGAAACAAATATTGGTTCTTGAGCCGCAGGTCGATATTGAGGTATTCTACCTTGGCGCGGGCCGAGCGCATTTTGGGATGGTCGGCCAGGCTTTCCAGAAAAAAAGTGATCGGTGGCAAAGCCTTTAATTCCGGTCGTGCGGGCGTCCACTCCGGTTGCCAGGCCACCGGCATGCTGGCTTCATACCACAGGTAGGTGTTGAGGGAAATGCCCGTGTTTTGTAAACTCAGGTCGGCGGCCAGCTGCTGCGCTTCAATCGATTGGATTTGCGTGAGGGCTTCGGTGGTATCAATGGCGGCGCGGGTACCGGCAAGGTATTCCTGTCGCACAAAATCCAGTCGTTCGGCAGCCACCTCCCGTGCGCTTTCCCACACGCGGCGCTGCTCCCAGGCCAGCCACCACCCCCAATAGGCCGAAAGGCTTTGGTAGTATAGATCATTAACGGCCAGCAGGCGGTCGGCCTCCGACTGCCGCACCAGAATGCGGGCCTGTTCCACCGACGCGCGGCGCGTATCGAAAAGAATGTTGTTGGCTACCACTTTAGCGCCCACATAAGACACCGGACCGGGCGTGGTTTCGGGGTTCAGGTAGTAGCCGCGGGCATCGTCCACCCCCGCTTTCAGTTCCAGTCCATACCAGGTGGGAATGCTCACGCCGGGCGAGAAATAGGTATAGTATTCTTTGCCGTCTAGGGTTTTGGAGCGATAACCGAGCGCCGCCTTGGGATCGAAAACGCCGCGCGAGCGCAGCAGGTTGGCGCGGGCGCTCACCACATCTAGTTCCGCTGCCCGCGCCACCGGATGATAGGTCTGAACAATCTGCAAATAAGCATCGCGGTCGAGGCGGCGATTGGTATCGGGATTTTCCTGCCCCAAACCCGGAAATGCCAGCAGCAACGCCGGCAACAAACCGGCCAGGGTTCTACTTTTTCGCCGCATCGCCCTTGGTTTTGTCGCCTGCGGCGGTTTGGTAATACTCCGGCGGGAAGCCGTTGATGTTGCGCCACAGTTCATACCAGATGGGCACGGTCTGGAGCAGCATAATACCTTCTGCACCACCGCCCAGCGTAAGGCGGGGCGGCCAAGGCTTTTGGTGGGGATCTTCTTCCACCAGCACCCGGAACAAACCGTTGACGCCCACCGCCGTTTCGATCGCCACCACTTTACCGTCGAAAATGCCAAACGAAGCCTCGGGCCAGCCGCTGAAAACCACTGCCGGATAGCCATCAAACAGGAAACGAACCGGCTGGCCGGGGGCTACAAGCGGCAAATCCTGCGGACGCACAAAAAGCTCGACCGCAGGCCGTCCTTTTTCCGGAACTACAGTCAGCAAAGCCTCGCCTTCTTTGATGATTTCGTTCAGGCCTTGTTTGGTAATGCCAATCACCTGCCCGTCCTGCGGCGCGGTAAGAAAATATTGCCCGGCCCGAATCCGGTAGTTGGCATACTGCGATTGCAGCTTGGTGATTTCGCCCTGACCGGTGGCCTGCTCGCTAAGGGCTGCGGCGCGGTCGCCCTGGGCCTTGGCCATTTTCTCGGCATACTCCTGACTGGCGGCAGCTTTCTCTACTGTAATATTGGCCAGGTCGGTTTTGGTGTTGGCAAATTTGATTTCGGCAGAGGTGCGCTTGGCCAGTGCGCTTTGGTAATAACTCACCTTTTGCTCTACCTGTTGCAAAGAAGAAAGGCCGCTGTCGCGCAGGGCGCGCTGCCGCTCCAGTTGGCGCTCGGCAATCCGGAAATCGTTGGTGGCCGCCACCAGGTCCATGCTGTCGGACTGCACCTTGAGGGCTGTTTGCCGCAATTTGTTGGAAAGTTGTTGCTGTTTCAAATTCAGACCGGCATCCAGTGCCTGAATCTGCGCATCGGTAGCGGCCATCTTCGCGCCGTAGGCATCCACCGAGGTTTCTTTGGCCACAATCTGCGCCTGAGTGCGTTGAAGCAGCTCTGGGTCCAGGTAGGCATCTTTAATCTCGGCCAGTTGTGCCAGCGTGTCGCCGACTTTCACGTGTTGCCCTTCCCGTACATACCATTTCACCACGCGTCCGCCGATAACGGCATTGAGCTGTTGGGGCCGGCCTTCCTGATCCAGCGTAGTGACGGTGCCACGGGCGCGGATGTTTTGCGTCCACGGCAAAAATAAAAAGACAAGCAGAAAAATGGCCAGTCCGGCCACCCACTTGCCCACCTGACTTTTGCGGTGGATCTGATACACCTCGTCGAAAGACCAGAGCTGAAGGCCGGGCGCTTTTTGGCGAAGAATTTCCTGAATGGTTTTCATAGCGCTTTAAGATTCGGGGGATCCTGCCGTGAGGCCTTCGCTGAGCTGCAACACGCGCATACCGGCCTGCATAAACACGGGCTCCTGGCTGCTGATGATACAGGTGACGTTCGCGAGGCGGGTGTTGCAAAACTGCACAAAGGCTTCCAGTTCGCTTTCATTCAGGTATTGCTCCGGCGTTTCCACCACCAGCATCCGGGGGTTGTTGAGCAAGGCCCGCAAGAGCATGATTTTCTTTTTGATGCGCGGCGAAAGTCCGGAGCCGGCCATGGGGATGTATTGCTGAAGCCCTGCCGGATTCGAGAAAATAAAATCCTGCATATTGAGCACCGCTGCCAGTTGTTTGATCTGTGGCAGAGCTTCCGGTGCATCGCCAAAGGTGAGATTCTCCTGCAGGGTGCCTTCAAAAACCTCCTCGGTTTCAAACACCGTGCTGATATGTGAGCGCAGGCTGTCGAGGTTATACTCCCGGAAAGGCATGTCGTTGTAGAGCAAGACGCCTTCGGTGGGTTGCAGCAGCCCGCTCACCACGCGCAGCAGCGTGCTTCGGCCACTACCGGTGGTGCCGGTGAGCAAGATCTTTTCGCCCGAGAGAATGGTGGCGCTGATGCCTTTCAGAATGGGCTTTTCACCGAGGTAAGAAAAATACAGATCCTGCATCCGCACGCTGATGCCGTCGGTTTCGGTGAGCATGAAGTTGCCGTCCTGCTCCTGTGGCTTTTCGGGCAGGTTATTTACCTTTTCGGCGGCGGCCAGCGTGTCATACACCACTTCCAGCGAAGCAATCAGTTTCTCAATAGAGTAGATGACCGTGATGATTACCAGTTCAGTAGCCACAAACTGCCCGATGTTGAGTTGTTGTTTTAACAGCAAGCCCGAACCTATAACCAGCATGGCAGTCGTAATCAGGACTTTGAAAATAATCAAGGCCCAGTATTGCGTCAGCAGGATTTTAAAATGCGCCGTTCGGCGGTCAATATAGCCGCTTACCAGTTTATCGGTGCGGCGCAGGTGCAGAAAAGACTTTCGCTGAAACTTAAACGGCACCGGTGCGCGGGCCAGTTCTTCCAGAAAGCCTACCACCTTGTATTTAAAATTGCTTTCTTTCAGACTCGTTTCCAAGCCGCGCCGCCCTGTAAACCGCAGGATGAGCGCCAGCAGGGCCAGCAGCAACAAACCGAAAACAATAAACACCGGATTGTAGAACGAAAGCAATACCAGGCCGAAAAGAATCTGAATTACCGCCTCCGGAATGGAAAGCAACAACTTTGCAAGGCTTTTTTGCAGCGTCAGGGTGTCGAAAAAGCGGTTGGTGAGTTCGGGCAGGTAATAATTCTGGGTCGAGCGCAGGTCGAGGCGGGGAATGGTATGGCTGTAGAGAAAGCCGTAGCGCACAAAGATTTTTTGCTCTACTTTCTCGATAATTTTTTTCTGATTCACCTGCAAAAGCCCCATGGTAAGGGTCGCACCCACCACCAAAACAATCAGCAAGATCAGCGACACCGACAACACGCCGCCCATCACGAAAGAAATAATGGCCTGGGTGCCAATCGGAAGTACCAGGGCAACCAGGCCATTAAGGATGGCGTAGAAATAAATAGACCGGATTTCGTGGCGCTCGTCGCGGAGCAGTTCCAGCAAAAGCCGAAAGGGGTTTTGAGGTGTGGCCATAGGCAGGTTCCAAGGCTAAAAAATTCCGGAAAACCGGCAGCCGGATAAGAGGATGCTCTTATAAAACAGGAATGGCAATGATAGGGGGCGGCAGGAAAAGAAAATCTTAAAAGATGAAGGAAACCTACCTAATAGGAAAAAAACAGCCGGTTTGAAGTGCTTTAAACAGGTGTGTTTGATGGATTCAGAGCCACATTTTTGCATTACTATATAAATTATCACTACTACATCACTCTATTTTAATGCTACTATACCATATTTCATTACTACATCATCATTTTTCGGCACTACTATACCATTTTTAGTTACTACATCGACCCTCCAAAAGTATGTACACGGGCTTTCCTTCATATAAAGAAGCATTTTTCCGGAAAAGTAGCCAAAAGATTTATATATCGAAAGGGCTGGTGCGGGTCACGGGCATCTATTCCGGCACCTGTCTTTCTCTTAAGAATCTCCAAAACGCTTTTTCTGGACAGAATCCGCTATTTTTCCGGAATTATTTTCGCCCGCTATGCAAACGACCGCTGCGCCTGTTCGCAAACACCCTCAAGGGTTGCCGTATTTGTTTTTTACCGAGATGTGGGAACGCTTCGGCTATTACCTGATGCTTGGCATCTTCGTGCTCTACATGATTGACGTGGACCGCGGCGGGCTGGCCATCGCTGACACGGTTTCCTACGACGTGTTCGGTACGTTTATCGCGCTCACCTACCTCACGCCGTTCCTCGGCGGCTTTCTGGCCGACAAGGTTTTGGGGTATATCAAAAGCGTGTATATCGGCGGGGTGTTGATGGGGTTGGGTTATCTCCTGCTGGGTTTTCCGGTGCTGCGCGCCTTTGGAGTGGATCTTTCTCACGACGCGGTCATGACCTCCTTCTACGCTGCCGTGGGGCTGATTGTGGTTGGGAACGGCTTTTTCAAACCCTCTATTTCCACCCTGCTCGGCAATCTCTACTCGTATCCGCAATACAAAGAGCGCAAAGACTGGGGCTATAATCTGTTTTACATGGGTATCAATATCGGCGCGCTTTTCGGGCCGATTCTGGCAGCCTTTATGCGCAACAAATACAGCTGGCCGGCGGCGTTTATCACCGCAGGCATCGGCATGTTTATTGGGCTGATCGTGTTTTCGCTGGGGCTGAAATACATCCGGCCCGGCGAGCGGAAAGAAATGATTTCTTCCGGAATGCTGGACGCGTCCAGCGAGAAGGGCGGCTCGTCTATCAAGCAAGTACTGGGGGCGGTGTTTTTGCCGGCGCTGGTAGCTGGTGCGCTGGGTTGGTTCCTTCCCGGGCTGATTCTGGGCGAAGGCAAAACCTTGTTGGATTCTCACAGCACCGACGCGTTTTTGTTTGCCGCCATTCCGGTTGTGATTTTCTATGTTTCCCTTTGGGCGAAGGCCGGTAGCAGCGAGAAGCGCCCGATTGCCGCCCTGCTGGCTGTTTTTGCCGTCAGCATTGTGTTCTGGGCCGTATTTAAGCAAAACGGCACGGCGCTCACCAACTGGGCCAAGTACTACACCGACCGGCAGATCACTGGTCCAGCCCAACCGCTGGCCGTGGGTCTCTACCAAACCGAAAGCCTGACGGCGACGCCCCAGAAAGTATCGGTGTATGACGAGCAGTTTCGCGCCGTGAAGGACGATGCCGGAAAAGTGAAAAAAGAAATCGGTCAAAACGTTTATTTCCGGAACGCAGACCCGGCAACCGTTCCCACAGGCAACCAGCCCGTTCATGTGGCTTCGCCGGAGCTGTTTCAGGCCATCAACCCCGCATGGGTAATTTTACTAACGCCCATTGTGGTAGCCGTTTTTGCTGCCTTGCGAAAAAAGGGAAAAGAACCCACCACGCCTTCCAAGATCGCTATTGGTTTGTTGATTTCCGCGCTTTCTACTTTGGTGATGGTGCTGGCCGTAAAAGCAAGCCTGAACGGAGCCGTCAAGGTCTCCGCCTGGTACCTCATCTTTACCTACGGCGTGGTAACGGTCGGCGAGTTGTGCCTCAGTCCGATGGGCCTCAGCCTGGTGAGCAAACTCAGTCCGCCGCGCTTCACGGCCCTGATGATGGGCGGTTTTTTCCTTTCTACTTCCATCGGTAACAAGCTCAGCGGGGTGCTGGCGGGCTTGTGGTATGGCTACGAAAACAAAGCGAATTTCTTTCTGGTTAATTCCATCTTGCTTCTGGCCGCCGCGCTGATGGCGTTCCTAATGCTGCCGTGGCTGAACCGGGTAATGGCCGAGAAAGGGGTGAAGTAAAAAAACATAGCTCCATGTATCAAGAAAGAGATACGCTCCACCAAGTGTGAAGCGTATCTCTTTTTATATTTTGGAAAGACCCATTTTCCGGAAAAGATGTGCCGCTATTTCTTCGCCTCTACTTCTTCTGATACCCCAGCCCCATATTCCACCACATAAACGCGTACTTATCGGCCTGCTCGGCAACCTGCTGTGCAGTGGATTTTCCGGCACCGTGCCCGGCGTTGGTTTCAATGCGGATGAGCGTGGGCTTAGCGCAGCTTTGGGCTTTTTGCAATTCAGCGGCAAACTTGAAACTGTGTGCCGGAACGACGCGGTCGTCGTGGTCGCCGGTCATCACCATGGTGGCCGGATAGCAGGTGCCCGCCTTCACGTTGTGCACCGGCGAGTATTTGTAGAGATAGGTAAACATCTCCGCATTGTCGTCGGCCGTGCCGTAGTCGTAAGACCAGCCCGCGCCCGCCGTGAATTTGTGGTAGCGCAGCATATCCAGCACGCCCACCGCCGGGAAGGCCACGCCAAACAGGTCGGGACGCTGGGTCATCGCCGCGCCCACGAGCAGGCCGCCATTGGAGCCGCCGGAAATCGCCAGGCGTTCTTTTTTAGTAATGTTCTCTTTAATTAAATACTCGGCGGCACCGATAAAATCGTCAAACACGTTTTGCTTTTGCAGCTTCGTGCCCGCGTTGTGCCATTCATCGCCATACTCGCCGCCGCCGCGCAGGTTGGCCACCGCATACACACCGCCCTGCTCCAGAAACGAAACAATGCTGGTGGAAAAGCTCGGCGAAAGCGACACGTTAAATCCACCATAGCCATACAGCATCGTCGGGTTCTCGCCGTTGTGCGCAAGCCCTTTTTTGCTGGTGATAATCATCGGCACCTTCGTGCCGTCTTTGGAAGTATAAAACACCTGCTTGCTTTCGTAGCCCGAAGGGTCAAACTTGACGTTTGATTTTTTGTAGAGCGTGGATTTTCCGGAAGGAATATCGTAGCGGTAAATGGTAGCCGGCTGGATGTAGTTGCTAAACACATAATACACCTCTTTGTCCTTCCATTTTCCGGAAAATCCGCCTGCCGTACCGGTTCCGGGCAGCTCAATTTGGCCTTCGTTTTTCCCGGAAAGGTCATAGCGATACACTTCCGAAATCGCCGCGTTGAGGTATTGGGCAAACAGCTTTCCGCCCGCCGTCGTTACCGAAAGCGGCGCTTTGCCTTCCGGAATCACGGTCTGCCAGTTTTCCGGAACGGGATTCGAAGCGTCCACTTTCACCAGTTTGCGGTTCGGCGCGTCGCGGTTGGTGAGGATGTAAAGCATGCCTTTTTCACTGTGAATCACGTCCTGCTCGTAGTCAAAACCGGTGGCGATGGGAATCAGCGGGGCGCGCTCCATCGTCAGGTTGCGGATATAGAGCTCGTTGCCGTAGGTTGCGTTAGCCGCCGAAATCACCAGGAAGTTTTCGTCTTCGGTGACGCCGCCGCCCACGTAGCGCCGCTTTTGCTCATCATCCCCAAAAATCATCGCGTCTTTGGATTGTGGCTCGTCCACGTTGTGCCAATACAACTTGTGGTGGTCGGTTTTGGCGGTCAGTTGGGATCCTTCCGGCTTGTCGTAGGTGCTGTAGTAAAAACCGTTATTTCCTTTCCAGGAAAGCGAAGAAAACTTCAGGTTTTCGAGCGGCGTGCCGATGCGCTTTTTGGTTTTGGCATCCAGCACAAAGGCTTTGCCCCAGTCGCTGCCGCCTTCCGAAATCATATAGG
The DNA here is from genome assembly GCA_023391015.1 of Bacteroidota bacterium. GTDB lineage: Bacteria > Bacteroidota > Bacteroidia > Chitinophagales > Chitinophagaceae > UBA1952. The sequence continues at coordinate 9,849 of JAEWBT010000143.1, read as the reverse complement.
CACAGCGGGAGCCGTCTTTGGAAAACGTAACGCCGGAAAGCGATGTGGTGCCGTCTTTGGAGAAGGTATTCGGGTCCAGAAAAACTTCCGGTTTCCCATCGCCCTTCTGCCGATACAAAACACTTTGCGCCTGCAGGCCGTCGTTTTTATAGAAATACGTCCACTCGCCTTCTTTGAAGGGGGCAGAGTAGCGCTCGTAATTAATCAGTTGCGTCAGCCGGTCGCGCCAAGCCTGGCGGAACGGGATTTTGCTTAAATACGCTTCGGTGGTTTCGTTTTGGCGCTTCACCCAGTCCATCGTTTTGGCTGAGCGGTCGTCTTCCAGCCAGCGGAGCGGGTCTTTCACCACCGTGCCGAAATAGGTATCGGTGGTTTTGTCGGTGTTGTAGTCGGTTTCGGGATATTTGCCTTTAAAAGAAGGGTCTTGGGCCAGTGCCATAGTAGAAGACAGCAGGGAGATCAGCAGCAAAGAAGGTGTTCGCATACGGGGCGAAAATTACGCCTTATTCTGTTGGGGAAACCGGTGTTTGGGATATGGATAAAACAGAACTCCGGCAAGCTCCGCCCCACAAGCTGCAGATGAATACGGATTTATTAAGGGGAAGAACGGTCCTATTCCGGCAATTTTCCGGAAATCAACGCTCTGTTTCCGGCTTTTTCGCCAGCATTTCTTCCAGCGACACCCCACCTTTAATTCCAAAATCCAACGTCCGGATGGGGTATGGCAGACTGATTCCGGCTGTATCATAGGCTTTTTTAAGGCGCATAATGGCGCGGCTCCCCACGTCCAGATAATCGCCCTGCTTAATTTGATCGGTCCAGAGGCGAACGGTGAAATTGATGGTACTGTCGGAAAATTCGGTGTATACCAAAGTGGTTGTCTCATCCGGAGAAAGGCCTTCCAGGCCTGCCAAAGTTTTGAGCGTCAGATCTTTAACCGCTTCCAGATCTTCGGCATACGACACGCCCACGTTCAGGTCGTAGCGGCGCTTTCTGTAGCGCGAATAGTTTTCAATCGGGTTTTGAAACACATCTTTATTGGGGATAATTACCAGATAGCCCCGGAACGTTCGCAGCACGGTATCGCGCATGTTAATCGCTTCCACAATGCCCATCTGTTCTTTCACCTTTACAATGTCGCCAATACCAATAGGGCGGCGTATGGACAAGAAAACGCCGGACATAAAATTGGCCGCGATATCCTGAAAAGCAAATGCGAGGGCCAACCCAATCACGCCCGCGCCGGCCAGCATGGTAGTCACGGCCTTGTCCAGTTTCAGAATGCTCAGGGCAATAAAAATTGCCGTGGCACCAAAGGCAATAGATACAAAAGAAGCCGTCAGGTTGATGAGCGCCTGATGGCTGGAAAACCGGCCCATGATCTTGCGGGTGAAGCGCCGGAGGTACTTGGCCAGTAGCAGCCCGATGGTTACCACAATGGCCGCGATGACAATGTTGGGCAGCAGGGCAATAAAACCGCGCAGCCACAATTGCAGCTTGGCGAGGATGATATGATAGGCTTTGGAAAGATCCATCCGTATAAAAATTATTTAGCTTTTGGGGAAATTTGGTGGGCTATTTGCGGGTAAAGCCTGACCAAACAGTTTTTAAAATCAGCCCATACTTCCAAAAACAATGCCATTTGCCTTTTCTGATACTTTTCCTGCTAAACCTAACCAGGCGCTTAACATCCAAGTATACCTTCTGAAATATCTTTGCAATCCCCACGCCCCACCCACCCTTTTGAAGCGTCTGTTTAAAATCCTGCGAAACCTTGTATTCAGCATCCTCGCGGTGCTGGTCTTGGCCGTCGTGTTGATTCAGCTCTCGCCGGTGCAGAACTTTCTGGCCCAAAAAGCAGTGGGCATCCTAGCGCGCAAGCTCAACACCGAGGTACAGGTCAAAAACGTCCGCATCGATTTCCTCAACCACCTCCTTTTGCAAGGGCTTTTGGTGAAAGACCAGCAGGGCGATACCCTCCTCTATGCCGGCGAAGCGCGGGTGCGCATCACCGATTGGCCCTTCCTCACCGGCAAAACGCCGGTCATCCACTACCTCGGCCTCCACGATGCCGATGTCCATCTCTACCGCACTCCCAAAGGCCCGGAGTGGAACTATCAGTTTGTGGTAGATGCCTTCGATACCGGCCCCAAAGACACCACCAAAGCCGCCAACGAACTAGAGCTGGATCTCGAAGCCCTCGACCTCCAAAAAATCCGCTTCCGCACAGACGATGCCTGGGCCGGAAACGATCAATGGCTCACCATTGGCTCCCTGCAACTATCCGCCGATAAGCTCGACCTCAAAAAGAAAACAGCCCGCATCCACGCGCTTAAAATCCGGGGCGGCACCTATGGCATCCACGATTATCCCGGCAGCAAACCCGCAGATACCACCCCACCCGGCCCCTCTTACGTCATCGATACCACCGCCTTCAACCCCGCCGGCTGGCAGCTCTATGCCAAAACGCTCGACCTGAAAGACTGCGGTTTTTACCTCAAACAAAGCGCCCTTCCCGCACCCGAAGGCGAATTCGACGCCGACCACCTCGACATTACCAACGTAGCCATTCAGGCAAACGAAGTCCGCATCCTCGGCGACACCATCACAGGCCGGATGGACCACTTGCAGGCCTACGAGCGCAGCGGCATTCAAATCCGCCACATGGAAGCCGACGTAACCGTCTCGCCCATTTTGTCGGAATGCAAAAAGCTGTTGTTGCAAACCAATAACAGCACCATCGGCGACTACTACGCCATGCACTATAAGCGCTTCCCCGACTTCACGGAGTACATCGACAGTGTGCGGATGGTGGCCCACCTCAAAGACGCGCAGGTGGATATGCAGGACATCGCCTACTTCGCCCCGCCCATGAAGTGGATGAAGCAGGTGGCAAAACTGTCCGGAAATTTCGACGGCACCGTGGCCGATTTCCGGACAGAAAACCTGAACGTAACCGACGGCGAATCGCGGCTGGTCGGCAATCTGGCCATGCGCGGCCTGCCGGATATTGAAAAAACATTTTTCTCCTTCGATAAAGGCGGCATTTTCACCACCGGCCCCGCCATCCTGAAGTGGGCACCACAGCTCCGGAATCATCCGGCAGTAGCGCTCGAAATCCTCCGCTACGCGCAGTTCAACGGCGCTTTCCACGGCTTCTATGATGCCTTTCTCACCTCCGGAACCCTCGTAACCAACCTCGGCACCGTCGCCTCCAACGTCAAGCTGTCCATTCCGCCGCTCTCCGGTCGCAATGCCACCTACAAAGGCGTTATCAAAACCCAGGCCTTTCAGGTAGGGCCTTTCCTGCGCATCCCCGGCGTAGGCGCTATCACAGCCTTGGCTGAAATAGAAGGCAAAGGTTTCGACCCCTTGCTGGCCGAGGTGCACCTCAACGGCAACATCAACCGCTTTGAAGTAGGGGGATATCCCTATTCCAATATTTTGGTGAACGGCATTCTGGCGCGCAAGAAATTTTCCGGAAACGGACAGGTAACGGACCCCAACGTGGCGATGTCTTTTGACGGAACGGTGGATTTTTCCGGAAATAAGCCCGTGCTCGAAGCCGACGCCCACCTCCTGCAAAGCAACTGGAAAGCCCTCGGCTTTGTGGAAGATTCTACCCTCGCCTCCGCCGATTTGCGCATCGCCACCACCGGCCTCGACCCCGATAATTTCACCGGCTCGGCCACCCTCTACAACATCGACCTGCGCCGCAATGGTGCCCGCCTCGACCTCGATTCTATTGAGCTCACCTCTTCCATCGACACGCACAGAATCCGGAAACTGCTCATCACCAGTAATGCCCTTTCGGCAGAATTAACCGGAAAATTCCTGCTCACCCAAGTGCCCGCCACAGCCCAGCTTTTCCTCGCCGGCTACCTGCCCAATTACATCGACCCGCCAAAGAAAATTCCGGAATTACAGGACTTTACTTACAGCATTTTCACCCACGAAATCGACCCGCTTTTTGCCGTGCTGCTGCCCCAAATCCGGGGGTTTGATTCCGGAACCTTGTATGGTTTTATGAAAACAGCGGAGCGGCGGTTGGTAATGGAGGCCAACTTTCCTTATGGGCAAATCGGGCCGCTGTATCTGCAAAACACCACCGTGCTGGCCAACGGCGACTATGAACGCATCCTCATTACCGGCTCGGCCAAACGCTTTGCCACTGGTAACGAACTGCTGAACGCCACGCTGGACATGAATATGCTGGTGGGGGCCGACTCGCTGGATTTTTCCGTTACCACCCAATCGCCCAACGCCCTGGGAACGGCCCACATTGGTGGCTTTGCCTATGCCCACGGCGACACCCTTTCGGGCTTTCTGCGGCCTTCAGAGTTTCTGCTCAATGCCGACCGCTGGGAGATTGCCGGCGGCAATTCTTTTGCCTTTGCCGATGATTACCTGGATATCCAAAATCTATCCCTGCGATCCAACGAGCAGCGGGTACTTATCAACACCGCGAATGAATGGGGAAAGCCGGTCCTCACAGCGACGGTTACGGCCTATGATCTTTCCAACCTGCGCGAAATTGAATCCCTGCGGGAATACCAAACCGCCGGGCGGGTGAGTGGAACCGTAAAGCTTAAAGAGCCCTTACGCGAAAGTCGCATGCTGTGGACCGATTTGCGCGGTACCGACGTAGCGCTCGGTGCAGATACCATTGGAAACGTGGTGGTGTTGGGCAGCTATGATTTCCCCCAAAATCAGTTGGTTTTGGAGCCTCAAACCGGCCTTTTCCGGGATGGCGCTTCGCTTCGGGCCAGTGGCAGGTTCAACCTGGATTCTACCAATGCCGCTCTGGACGGACGGATTCTTTTTGATAACACGCCGCTGGCCTGGGTTCAGCCCTTTACCACCGGCGCGGTCAGCAATCTAAAGGGAAATATTGATGGCAGCGTCAACATTGGCGGGGTGCCTTCCAACCCCATTACCAACGGCACGCTGGTGCTGCGCAATGCGGCCCTGCGACTGGACTTTACCGGCGTACAGTACACTATCCCAACAGCGACGATTAACGTTACCAACCGCGCCATCAACCTCGGCACCATTCGCCTCTACGACCGGGCCGGAAACCACGCCGACATCTCCGGAAATATCACGCACCGCAACTTCAGCGACCTGCGTTTTGTCGTGGATGTAAAGACCACCGGTATGGAAGTGTTGAACCTGCGGGCACACGAAAATGATGTTTATTACGGCAACCTCACGGCGGCCGCGGAAGTAACCCTGCGCGGTACGCCCGATTACCTGCAACTCAACGTGATGCGGGCGATTCCAACCCAAAAAGGACACTTGTACCTGCCTGTTACGTCGGGTAATGGTACGGGCAGCTACAGTTTTGTAACGTTTAAAGATTATAGCGAGTCCGGCAAAAATGCCGTTGCCAAAACGCCCCTGCGCTTCTCGATGAATCTGGATGCCATTGCGAATCCGCTGGTAGAAGTCAGCATGATTCTGGATCCGGCTACCGGCGACGCCATCAATGCACGGGGCAACGGCTCTATCCGGCTGGAACTGCCTGCGGGCGCGGCGGCGCGGCTGTATGGGAATCTGGTGTTTGAAAGCGGCGACTACACCCTGACGCTGCGGCAGGTCGCTTTTCAGCGGCGGTTCAATATTAACAGCGGCAGTACCATTTCCTTTAGCGGGCCGGTTTCGCAAACACAGTTAAATGTAGAAGCCATCTACCCCACTTACGCCCGTCTTTACGATCTGCTGGACCCGCGTCAGGTAGAAGGACTGCCCCAATCGGAGCGCACCGACGCGCAGACACGCCAGAAGGTGGACCTCTTGCTGCGCATGAAAGGTTCCCTCACCGAGCCGGTTTTCACGTTTGATGTGAACCTGCCCGAAGGCCGCTCAACCGGAACTGTAGCCGAGACCGAATTGCGCCGCATCCGTCAAAACGAACGTGAGCTTTTTGATCAGGTAGCTTCTTTGTTGCTGATTGGCAGCTTTGTGCCGTCACAAGGGATTGCCACCGGTACGGCGAGTCGCTCGGTGATTAACAACGTCAGTGATATGCTGTCTTCCAACGTATCGGGGCAGCTCACCAACATCATCAGCAAGCTTACCGGCGATAACAAACTGGCCTTAGACTTGCGCTACAAAAGCTATGACCTGGCCGGCGGCAGTGGCGACGGCAGCACCACGGAGCGCAACGAGGTGAAGCTGGGTCTGCGCCGCAATTTCTTCAACAACCGCCTGGTGGCCGAGGTCGGTTCTGCCTATGATTGGGGGCGACCCGTGGGCAACAACAACCGCAACAATTTCAACCCGGTGGGCGATTTCCGGTTGCAGTATTTATTACAGGAAGACGGGCGGCTGCGGCTGAATGTTTTCCATACCTCCAACTACGACGTGCTGATTAACGACAACGTGTCGCGAAGTGGTGCGGGCATTACCTATCGGCGTAGCTTCGACCATTTTTTGCAGTTTCTGATGCCGTGGCGTAAACGCGAAACGCCAACGCCCGCGCCCGCAAGAGACACCTCTCTTTCAAACCTGCTACTGCCTGTGGACAGCGCTACCCGAGAGCCACCAAGGGTGACATTTTCCGGAAAATAAGGCTGGATTTCCGGAAATTCCCTACCCGATAATTTCCTCCAGATACCCTTCCAGCTTTCCGGCCACGCCATCCCAGCCAAACTGATTCCGGATATGCTTTTTTCCGGAATTTCCGGTTTTTTCGCGCAGCTTTTCGCTGGATAGCAATTCGCAGACTTGCGCCGCAAAAGCCCCCGCATCGGTGCGCATAAAAGCACCTTCGCCGTCGGCTATGCCAAGACCGTTGAACCCCACCTGCGAACACACCACCGGAACCCCCATCGCCATCGCTTCCAGCACTTTGTTTTGCGTGCCCGCGCCAAAGCGAAGCGGCGCCACCAGCACTGCCGCACGGCTGTACATCATGGCCAGGTTTTCCACAAAACCGGTAACTTCAATATTTTTAGACGCCAGCGCCGCTACTGCTTTTACGGGCCGCTGACCGGCAATTACGAAGCGCGCATCCGGGTGTTTTTGAAGGATTAAGGGGAAGATTTCTTTGGCGAAATACACCACCGCATCCACGTTTGGTGCATAATCCATATTGCCGGTAAAAAGCAGCACCTGAGCCCCTTTATAATCGTGATTTTCGGTTTGAAACTGCTCTAAATCCACCCCATTGGGCAGGAGCGCGAGGTTTTGTGCACTGTGTTCTTTGGAGAGATATTCCAAATCTTCTGCCGAGCAGGTCAGCACCTTATCAAACGCGCGGATCATTTCTTTTTCGTACTGATACACCCGTTCAAATTCCATTTTAGCGAGCCGTTTTTTCACCGGATTTCCGGCAATCTGGAGCCGTCGCTGCCAATACAACGAAAACGCATCGGGCAAATCCAGCACGCGGGGAATCTCTTTGTGTCCGGCTAAATAGGGAGCCATCCGCAGGTGTTGGACATGCACCGCTTCGTAATGGTTCTTGGAAAGCAAATCGTCCACAGCGTATTGCATTTGCGGCGACCGGAAATACAGCACCTGAAACGGCACCTCCGAAAAAACGCCCCGCGCCACCCGCATCAGACTCTTGGTTTTGGGCAGCTTCACCAGGTGGATTTCCTCAAAAACTTCCTGCAACTTCCCGATATACTGCCGGTCTTTTTCATCTTCCAGAAACGTCAGCAGGTGCAGCGAGTGCCCTTTGGCCGCCAGCCGTTTGGCCAGGTGAAAGATCTTGAGCTTGTCGCCCCGGAACGGCGGGTACGGAAAGCGGTTGGCGAGGAAAAGAAGCTTCATGAAGAATTGGACGCCGCTTCGCGGCATTGGAGAATTGGACTGCCTTCGGCAATTGGACATCTGCCTTCGGCAGATATTAGAGAATTGGACTCCTAACACGTCGGGAATTGAACGGCTAAAGCCATTGGACGCCCTTCGGGCATTGGACTCCGCCTCTGGCGGAATTGGAGAATTGGACAGCTTCGCTATTTGAGAATGTAGAATCATCCAATTTTCCAATGCCCGTAGGGCGTCCAATAGCGAAGCTGTCCAATTGCCAAAGGCAGTCCAATGGGCAAAGCGCCTACCGCAGAATTTCGTGCCCCATCTTGTCCCGTTTGGTTTGCAAATAGCGTTCGTTGAAAGGGTTGGAAGGCACTTCAATCGGCACGTTTTCCACAATTTCCAGCCCGTAGCCCAGCAGCCCGGCGCGCTTTTTCGGGTTGTTGCTCATCAGCCGGATTTTGGAGATGCCCAGGTAGCGCAGGATTTGCGCACCTACGCCATAATCGCGCTGGTCGGGCTTAAAGCCCAGTTCGGTGTTGGCTTCCACCGTATCGCGGCCTTCCTGTTGCAGTTTGTAGGCGTGGAGTTTGCCCATCAGGCCAATGCCGCGTCCTTCCTGATTCATGTAGAGGATCACGCCCTTGCCTTCGGCCTGCACCATTTCCATAGAGGCCGCCAGCTGGTCGCCGCAATCGCAGCGCAGGGAGTGGAGGATGTCGCCGGTAAAGCAAGAGGAATGTACCCGCACCAGCACCGGTTCATCGGGTTTCCACTCGCCCTTCAGCAAAGCCAGGTGATGTTCGCCGGTATTGTTTTGCCGGAATGCCACCAGTTCAAAATCGCCGTGCTTGGTGGGCATATCCACCCGCACTTCTTCCGTTACGAGGCTTTCGGTGCGCAGGCGGTATTCAATCAGATCCTTGATGGAAATGATTTTCAGGTTAAAGGTTTTGGCTACTTCCATCAGCTCCGGCAGGCGGGCCATGGTGCCATCGGGGTTCATGATTTCCACCAACACACCGGCGGGTTCGAAACCAGCCAGGCGGGCGAGGTCCACGGTGGCTTCCGTGTGGCCGGTGCGGCGGAGCACGCCTTCGGCGCGGGCGCGAAGGGGGAAGATATGGCCTGGCCGACCGAGGTCTTCGGGGCGGGTAGCCGGGTCAATCAGCGCCTGCACGGTGGCAGCGCGGTCGTGGGCCGAGATGCCGGTGGTGCAGCCTTTGCCAATCAGGTCAATGGAAACTGTGAAAGGCGTGCTGTGCAGCACGGTGTTGTTTTGCACCATCAGGTGCAGCCCCAGTGCGTCGCAGCGCTCTTCGGTGAGCGGCGCGCAAATAAGGCCGCGGCCATGAAGGGACATAAAATTGATGATTTCCGGCGTGACGTTGCGGGCAGCGGTTACAAAATCGCCTTCGTTCTCGCGGTCTTCGTCATCCACCACAATAATGAGCTTGCCTTGCCGGATGTCTTCGAGGGCACTTTCAATAGTATCAAGCATAAAAATTTCCGGAAATCCAGCAGCGGTTGTGCAGGCCGTTGGCTTCCGGCGCAAAATTACTTTACAAAAAGCCCACTTCTCTATTGGGAAAAGTTATAGACTGGTTTTTAGCTTTTCTACAAAGAACGGGGAACCGATGCAACCTACACACAAGCTTTGCTTTCCGGATTTATCTATAAAGAAATCCGGATACCCCCTTATAGGAGCACCCGGACTTTTTAGTTAATCTCCCGCCTTTATTGTTTTATCAATCGCAGGGTCGGCAAGGCGCAGCCGGTACACCCTTACCGTCCACTCGCTCCCATCCAACACCGTTTCCTTTTCCAAAACAAACCTCGCTACCAACCGGCTCTTTGTGCGCCAGACACGGGCACAGCTGTCCTCCGGGATTTTGTCTTTACATACAATCATTTCTACCATCCACAGCCGGTACGCCGTGACGTTTGATGCCCGTAGGCGGGTACGGATAGGAAACAGAGTGGCGTTTGATGTCCGTAGGCGGGTATGGATAGGAAACAGAGAGGCGTTTCGCGTCCGTAGGCGAGTATGGATAGGAAACAGAGAGACGTTTGATGCCCGTAGGC
>JAEWBT010000129.1 GCA_023391015.1 Bacteroidota bacterium | reverse complement strand
CCATCGTGGCCAGAACGGTGGCTACGTAAGAACCGAACAGGTCGGCACCCATCCCGGCCACATCGCCCACATTATCGCCTACGTTATCGGCAATGGTAGCGGGGTTGCGCGGGTCGTCTTCCGGAATGCCGGCTTCTACTTTTCCCACCAGGTCGGCGCCTACGTCGGCTGCCTTGGTGTAGATGCCGCCGCCCACGCGGGCAAAAAGCGCAATACTTTCGGCACCAAGCGAGAAACCGGTCAGGATTTCGATGGTGCGCTCCATCTCAATGGAATCCACACCTGCACCGGGCGCAAACAATTGGCGCAAGAGGATGAAAAGACCGCCGAGGCCCAAGACCGCAAGGCCGGCAACGCCCATACCCATCACCGAGCCGCCGGTAAACGACACGGCCAGGGCTTTGGAAAGGGAGGTTTTGGCGGCTTCAGCGGTGCGCACGTTGGCTTTGGTGGCAATGCGCATCCCGATAAAACCGGCAAGGGCGGAAAACACCGCGCCGACCACAAAGGCCAGCGCGATCGACCAGTGGCTGGCTTCGTTGGAAGCGCCCATCAGCCCAAGCAGAATGGCGGCAATAATGACAAAATAGGTGAGCACTTTGTACTCGGCTTTCAGGAATGCCATGGCGCCTTCGGCAATGTAGCGGGCGATTTCCTGCATCCGGGGATTGCCGGACGGCTGAGCGCTCACCCAGTTGCCCCGCAAGGCGGTAAACAGCAAGGCCAAAAGGCCAAAAATGGGTACGAGAAGAAAAAGGTTCATAAAGATTTTAAGAAGTGAAAAACGGCCTTAAATATAGCAGGCAAGGCGCAGAAAACCGAACGAAACAGGAAAAATGAGTTTATTTGAAGGCATCTGCCTTTCTGAATTGAACTCTCAGATATTGACACACTATAAGAAATGCGGTCCAAACAATGGTATCATTTTTATTGATATGGTTTACTTAGGTAAAAGAATCATGCGACAAGATCATCTTTATAGCGAAACGCTCGCGCTCTTCACACCCGAAACCGTAGCCCAGGCCAGCCACCTGATTGGCGCAACGCCGGAAAAAGTGCAACTGGCGTTCAGTGGGATTGTTCCTTACATCCTGGAAGCTGCCCGCGATAACTCCGACAGTACAGCTTTAAGCGCGCTTACCACCCGATACAGCGACGATGCAGCCTTCAGCGACCCCGGCGAGCTGCTCCGCAGTACGGATTACAACGATTGGATTGCCGATAACGATGGTCTGATTGGCGACGTTTTTGGCGGCAATGCCGACGTTGTGATTGATGACATCAGCAAGCGCAGCGGCCTGCGCAGCGATGCTGCGCGGCAACTTACGCTCACAGCCATTCCAGCCGTATTAGGCATGATTGGCCGGGCCTTTAAACCGGGGGCCATTCCGGGAGGCGGTTTGCCGCCTTACTTTGTGTAAGAAGGGTTGAGAATTTTCCGGAAATGAGGACTGGATTTCCGGAAATTTAACCTTACATGCTCTCCACCAATTCCCGCGCGTTCTCCAACGCAGCCGGACTCGGCGCTTCGCCGCCAATCATCCGGGCAATAGCGGAGACACGCTCTTGCGGCTCCAAAACGCGAATTTTCGTTTGAATGCGCTCGCCGCCGTCCGCTTCTTTATATACAAAATAATGTCGGTCGCCGCGGGCTGCGACCTGCGGCTGGTGAGTAATGCAGATAACCTGATGATAGCCTGCCAGGTCTTTAAGCAAAAGGCCCACCTGCCGCGCGGCTTCGCCGGAAATGCCGGTATCTACTTCATCAAAAATCAGTGTGGGCAGGTGCATGGCGCGGGCCGTGAGGCTTTTAATGCACAGCATAATCCGGGCCATTTCGCCGCCGGAAGCTGCTTTCTGAACCGGTGCAAACTTGCCGCTTTTGTTGGCGTCCAGGAGCAACAAAACGGAATCCATCCCAAGCGCCTGTGCGTCCTTGAGCGGCGTTATCTGAATTTGGAACAGGGCATTCGGCATCCCGACAAGGCCCAGTAATTCAGTAATTTTTCCGGAAATTTCCGGTGCTATTTTCTTCCGCGCAGCCGTCAGCTTGTCGCCAGTTTTAATCATCCTGGCGCGGGTGGATTCTACTTCCTTGCGGCGCTTTTCAATGTTATCGCTCAGGTCCAGAGATGCTTGCAGGTCATTTTCCAGGCTGTCGTGCAGCGTAATGAGTTCGGCGGTGGTCGTCAGGCCGTGTTTCTTCAATAATTTATAACCGAGGTCAAAACGCTCTTGCAGGCGGGCAGCTTCAGCAGGGTCTAATGGAAGCGTTGCTTCCAGTTGCGCCAGTTCGTCAGTCAGGTCGCGCAGCTCTACAAAGGCGGTGTTCATCCGCTCCACAATCGGGTCTACAGCCGGGAAGATTCCGGAAATACTGTTCAGTTGCTGCGTCGTACGCCGGAATTCCTGCAAAAGCGGTTGTTCCCCATCATCCAAAACATAAAGGCTGCTTTGCAGGACGCTCAGAATCTTTTCGGTGTGTGAAACCTGGCGGAGCTGCTGGTCGGCATCTTCAATTTCGCCTTCGCGGAATGCAGCGGTGTGCAGCTCGTCGTAGAGAAATTGTTTATAATCAGCTTCTTTTTGCCATTGGGTTTGCTGCTGCTCCAGGGCTTGCAGCGCGCCAACGGATTTGCGGTATTGCTGCCACGCCGCCTGATAATCGGCCCGCAAGGGAAACGCGCCGGCCATCGCATCGGTAACATCCAGGGCAAAGCGGTCGTCCTGCAAAGCAAGGTGGTCGAATTGCTGATGCAGATCCACCAAAAGTGAGGTCAGGTCGTGGAGCACGGCAAGCGTTACCGGCGTGTCGTTTACAAAGGCGCGGCTTTTGCCGGTGGCCGAAATTTCGCGGCGGATAATGCATTTCCCATCAGGCTCTTCGTCCAGCTCGGCGGCACGCAGCGCGTCGGAAAAAGCAGCGTTTCCGGCGGCGTCAAAAACGGCTTCAATACTGCATTTCCGGTCTTTGTAGATGAGCATAGACGTGTCGGCGCGCTCGCCCAGAATCAGGGAAAGGGCACCGAGGATAATCGACTTACCCGCGCCGGTTTCGCCGGTCACGGTGTTGAGGTGGGCATCCGGCTCCAGGGTCAGCGACTCAATAATAGCGTAGTTGCGGATATCCAGTTTTTGCAGCATTCAATCAAAGAGAAAAACAATAAACAAAGATACCGCTTGGGGAGTTGGCTATCCGGCGTTGGAAAATCCGGTTTTAGGGCGCGCAGCAGAGTCGAAAGCCCGACCCGTAGCGAAGCGAAGGGGCACGCCCCAAAAAACAATAGATAATACAGGAGGTTTTGTCAACTCCTGACCTGTCAGGCTCCTGCGGTTCGCTGCGGACCTAACAGGTCCAAAAAATTTCCGGAAAGAAATCAAACTTCTCAACCTTACAAACTTCATCAACCCCTCATTGAGCTGTTCTCACGCTCCCGGACTCAGCTTTTCCAGCTGCACAATGCCCATTTTATAAACGCTGTCCAGTTGCTCGGGGTGGGCAATATACCAATCCAGCGCCTGCCGGAATTGTGTGGTGTCCAGGTCGTGGTGTTGGAGAATGGTGTGGTAGAAAACAGCCAGCGAATCCAGGTTGCGGCCCAGGTCGGCGTGGCCGCCGCTATCAGCGGGCAACTGAGCCGCGCGCGCTTCGGCGAGGTGCAAATCAGAGAGCACAAGCGCCATTTTTGCTTCCGGAACCGGTGGCTGGCCGCTGTCGCACGAAGCGAAAATCAGGAGGGCGATTAAAAAGGATTTTCTCACCGCAGGCTTTCGTATTTACGGGTGTTGACCGCACCGTTTTGATCTGCCGTAATCAGCGCATTGATGTAGGGCGTGCGCGAATCGCGTGGCGTTTGCGACAGGATTTTTACAAACTCGTCGCTTTTGGCGCTAAAGAAAAACAAGAGAAGGATATTACCGGGATTGTCTTTTTGCAGTTGCGCCAGGGGTTGGATACCTTCAAGAATTTTGCCGCGTCCCTGTTCCGGTTTGCTGTACAGCAGGTCCAGTCCCTGCCGGTGCATATCATACCAATATTGCCGGAACGTTCGGAAACGCGGATTCAGCAGTTGATCTACAATCCAGTAGCGGTTGGTTTGGCTTTCAGCTGCCGTCCATCCTTTGATGCCCGAGCCTTCCGGTGCGTTGGCCACCACCGATTGGGCTTTTTTAAACAAAGCATCGCCACCATTGGGCGCAAAAGAATCGTAGTCAAGGCCCAGAATCAGATAGGTGTAATAGGCCAGCACAGCCGTCAGGTTCGCGGCCAAAGGGTCGTTTCCGGCCACGCGGTTGTCGTCGAAGTTGATGGGTGCAAACTGGGAATACCGGAACGAAACGTTCTGGTCCTGAAAATTGACCGTTGGAGAAGTATAAGACGTGTTGTACACGGGCCGCGAAGCATTGATGGTCATCCGCCCGCCAAACACATCTTCGCCGCTTTTGTCGGTGAGGTTGATGAGAATATTCACCGGAATGCGTTCTTCGGGCAGAAAATCGTCGGACGTCCACTTCCGCCCGTTCATAAAATCGGTAATAGCCTGCTCCATGCTTTTAAAAACCTGCGGATCGGTGTTCCGGATGGCGGCATGCATGATCGAGACTTTGCACACCAGTTCCTGCGCCCGGCCAACGGTCGTTAGCAGGCTGCACAAGAGGCTGAGGAGGGCTATTTTCTTAAGATTTCCGGAAATGCCGGATGATAAACTGCACAAGGGCATGGGCGACTTTTTTCTTTTGCAACAACGGCAAGGCTTCAACACCGTCGCGGGTTACAAAGTTCACTTTATTGGTATCGGCGGCAAAGCCCGCGCCTTCGTCTTTCAAAGAGTTTAACACGATGAGGTCGGCGGCCTTCCGGGCGAGCTTTTGCTGCGCGTTTTCCAACTCATTATTGGTTTCCAGCGCAAAGCCCACCAGGTATTGACCTTTGGTTTTAATGCTGCCCAATTGCGCCAGGATATCGGGATTCTTCACCAGAGAAAGCGATAACGTATCACCGGTCTTTTTTATTTTGGCATCGGCGATGGTTTCGGGGCGGTAATCGGCGACGGCAGCGGAAAGCACCGCCAGTTGGCAGTCCGGAAATAAAGCCACGCTTTTCCGGAACATCTCTTCCGCCGATTCTACACGGTGGGTTTCTATTCTGGGATGATTGGCGGAAAGGTGCGTGGGACCTAAAACGAGGTGGACGTTTGCGCCCGCTTCCGCGAGAGCTTCGGCAATGGCAATACCCATTTTTCCGGTGGAGAAATTCCCGATAAAACGCACCGGGTCGAGGCGTTCGTAGGTAGGTCCGGCGGTTACGAGGGCTTCCATTCCGGCCAGCGGCAGGGCTTCTTTTTTCCGGAAAAACTCGTTTAAAAAGGCGGCAATTTCTTCTGGTTCGGCCATGCGGCCTTCCCCTACCAATCCGGAGGCCAGTTCGCCGTTGCCCACCGGCAACAGGTGATTGCCATAGCCTTGAAGCGTAGCAATATTGGCGCGGGTGGATGGGTGTTTCCACATGTCTTCGTCCATAGCCGGAGCAATAAAAACCGGACAGCGGGCAGATAAGTAAACAGCGCTTACGATGCTGTCGCACAGGCCGTGGGACAGCTTGGCCAGCGTGTTGGCACTGCACGGCGCTACGACCATTGCATCCGCCCAAAGACCAAGGGAAACATGGTTGTTCCAGTCGGCGCCGTTGTGAACGGAGTGAAAAACCGGCTTTTTAGAAACGGTGGAAAGGGCCAGCGGGGTTACAAAATCAGCCGCTGCTTCGGTCATCAGTACCTGCACTTCGGCACCGGCTTTCACCAGCAGTCGCACCAGCAGCGGCGTCTTATAGGCAGCGATGGAGCCGGTAACGGCGAGGATGATTTTTTTGCCGGAAAGGTGCGGGAAGGTCATGGGTGTTGAAAGCACGTAAAAAGCCCAGAGATCAAAAGGCCAAAGTTCAAAGGTCTTTTTTAAAACGATTGGGACAAAGGGAAGTAGAGATTTCCGGAAAATGACTTTGTTGTTCCGTTTTAGGGTTCAATTTTTGTTTTGTCATTCCGCCGGAGGCGGAATCTCAGAAGAAGATGATACAGATTGTGAGACCCTGCCTGCGGCAGGGTGACAAAATAAAAATAGAATTCGGTATTGTGGCCCCCTTCTTTTCGTTAGTTCACTCTTGTTTTGTCATTCCGCCGAAAGGCGGAATCTCAGAAGGAAGAGGGCAGCTTGCGAGACCCTGCCTGCGGCAGGGTGACAAAACAAGGGACGACCACCTCCCAACCCGTTCATTTACTGTTTATTTTGTCATTCCGCCAACGGCGGAATCTGGGAAAAACAGGGAGACTTGTGAGACCCTGCCTGCGGCAGGGTGACAAAACAAGGGACGTACCATTCTCCTTGCCTTCTGGTTTTTCCACACCTATGTTTTGTCATTCCGCCAAAGGCGGAATCTCAGAAAAAGAAAATTCCCATTTACTCCACACAATCCAACTCAAATTTGTAGTTTGTAAAAAAATCTTTTTGAATGGCCTACCCCATTTACACAACCTACCTGCTCACCAACGCCAATCGCTCGGTCCTTTACACCGGCATGACCAACAACCTGCGTCGGCGACTTGTAGAGCATTGGATTGGTCGGGCAGGCGCTTTCACAACCCATTATCAGGCGCATTTCCTTGTGTGGTTGGAAGATACGCAGTATGTGCTAAACGCGATTGCGTTGGAAAAGCGTATTAAAAACCGGGAACGCGCGTGGAAGAACGCTTTAATTGAGAAAGGCAATAAGGAGTGGCGTTTTTTAAACGGCGATATTCTGGGCTATTGGCCCCTTACCGAGGAAGACATTGCAGACATAAAGGCTTTGTGGAACCAGTATCCGAATACCAGAGAGGCTTGGTGAGGAGTCTCATCTTTGAAAATGCACTGCTTTCTTTTGTGGCATTACGCGTTTTTGTCACCCTGCCAAAGGCAGGGTCTCGCAGTCTTATGTTTTTCTGAGATTCCGCCTCAGGCGGAATGACAAAACGAGGGAACAGGAAAGTATGGCCTAACAACAAGGCCGGCCTGATACCAAATTGACTTTTGTTTTGTCACCCTGCCGAAGCCAGGGTCTCACAATCCCACTTTAATCCGGGATTCCGCCTCCGGCGGAATGACAAAACAGGAAGTGTGGGCTAACGGATAGAGGGACTACGCAACTCCAGCCCGTCTCTCGTTTTGTCACCCTGCCGAAGGCAGGGTCTCAGCAGAGGGAAAGGCCCAAAATTTCCGGAAAATATCCTCTTATTTCCGGAAAATAAAAAAGTACAGGGCCGCAATCACCAGCAGGGCCAGCACGGTAACGACCGCCGTCAGCACCCAGCGCTGCGACATGGGCTGTGAGCGGCGCTCGCGCCGATTGCCGCGCCGCGCCGAGAGCGCCACGCGGCTGTTGATGCGCTTTTGAAGCGTGCGCGCGCTGTCGCCTTCCAGCAGGTTGAGGCCTTCAATGGCGTCGGCTTCCGGCGTTTCGGTGGCCAGCCATTGCTCCACGGCGTGGGCCTCGGCGGGCGAGAGGCGACCTTCGGCATAGGCCAGCAGCAGCGCGTCGTCGGGCGGCGTACCGCCCCAAAATGGATGGTCTTGTGGCTGATTCACACCGTTTTTTTTGATTGTAATAAAATGCGCAGGGCCCGCTTCCCGTTCTGAATATAACTTTTCACCTGCCCGAAATTGTAGCCGGTAACTTCCTGCACCTCGGCGTAGCTTTTGCGATCCAGGTAAAACAACCGAATCACCGTTTGCTGTTCCGGGCTGAGGCGATCCATGCTTTCTTCCAGCTGTTGCAGGGTGTATTCTTTTTCCCACGCTTCGGCCTCGCCGTCTGTATTTCCGGAAACCGAATCCAGCGTTTCCGGCGGCAGGTGGTGTATCTGGTCGCGCAGCACCTGCAGACAATGGTTGCGCACCAGGATATACAGCCAGCCTTTGACGTTGCGCATTTCCTCGGTGGGGAAATGGGTGAGCGCCTTCAGGAAAACCGACTGCACCGCGTCGGCGGCGGCGTCGGGGTCTTTGAGGTATTTCATGGCCACGCCGAGGAGCAGCACCGTGTGGCTTTGGAGAATCTGACCGAGCCAATACGTATCGCCCGTTTCCCGGAAACGCAGGAGCAGTTCTTCTTCAGACAGATTATCATCGGGGCGGGGCACAAGCGAAGATAGTCGGGGAAAGGTTGAGAAGATTTAGAGCGTTGAGGAATTTTATTTACAGAACAGGTGATCGCTTCATTTCACCAGCTTGTATCTTCATGAAATAATCCTTTTATGATGGTTAGAAACTTCCTTTGGGTTTTGATGAGCGGTTTGCTCTGGACGGCTTGTAAAACAGCCGATTCTAATCCGGTTGCGCCGGAGTACGTTATAAAAGGTATCCTTCTTTTTGATTTTAATGCTCAGGCAATGGGAAAAGTGGGGACTCCGGATGATGACATACTGGAAGCGAATGATGTAGAGCTGAACATTTTTCCGAATCCGGCAAGAGAAAGCTTCTCATTCTATTTTTTGAGCCGCAACAACGCAGATACTGCATTTACGTATAAAATTTCACATGTCGCTTATCCCGCCGCGCCGGATTCGATTCTGATTTATGATGGAACCCCTTATCGCAAAATGCTACCTGTTGTTGTTGAAAACAAAGGGAAAGCAGGGCAGGAAGTACTGAAGGCAAGTATTGCTCTTGACAGGGATAGGAGCGAAAAGACTATTGAAATCAAGGATTTCCCAAAAGGCTTTTACCGGCTGTTTGTGGAAACCAACACCAGCACCCGGTTGCGGGTTGCTTTCTATAAATACTGAGCGGAAATTTCCGGAAATAAGGCTGATAACCTTACTTCAACAACTCACACGCTTTCATCCCCGTCGCCTTTTTAAACGCGGTGCTGAAATGCGAGATGGATAAGAAGCCCAATTCCAGCGCCACGTCTGAAACAGTGCTGGTGCCGCTTTGCAGCAACTCAATGGCGCGGGCCATACGGCGCTCATGCTGAAACTCGTGGACTGTTTTGCCGGTCAGCGCCTTAAAACCTTTCTTGAGGTAACATTCGTTCATCGCCACCTTCCGGGCCAGCTCTTTAATCGTCAAGGGGCGTTCCGTTCCGGCAAGAAGAATATCGCGGGCGGCCAGCACTTTTTCGCGCTCGGCGTCAATGGCCAGGAAGCGGCACGCCGGCACGGGACAGGCCGTAAACGGAACATGAATGGCTTCTACCGTGCGCCGAAGCAAGTGCAGGGCCGTCTCGGTGTGGAGCAGCGCCGCGGCAAACGGACTGCCGGCCTGCGGCTGCGCAAAAAGGGCATCCAGGAGCAGCAACAATTGCGGATCGATGGAAAACTGATGCTCGGTAGTGTGATCGAAGCGGAAAGCAGCATCGGCGGTGCGCCAGTCTTCGAGCCACTGCGTAAAGAAATCGGGATGCACGGCCAGCACCACAATGCGGGCGCTGTTTTCGGCAGGGGCAAAGAAATATAACACCCGGAGCGCCTGCCGGTCGTCATCGAGCGGCAACAGCAACATCCGGCCATGATTGTCGCGATCGGCTACCGCAGAAGGCTCTACCGAAAGGCTTTCGGCCTCCATCCAGTTGTTGACCGGAAGCGTTTCGCGACCCAGCACCACCACTTCCTCGCCGAGTACCTGCGTGAGGACCCGTGCGGTGTCATCGGTGAGTTGGACCTTTTCCTTTAGCACAGCGCAAAATTACAAAAACAGCCCAGTCCCTTTTGACAGGCGTTTGTTAATAACACCATGCTTTAAACAGGCTTTTAAAAAGGGCCTTAACCCTTGTCATTTCCGGAAAAATCCTCTAAAAAATACACTCCGCAAACAGCCCCATATGTAAGTACTTTTTTAACCAAACTTTCCCCGCTCCGAAGGCGCCAAAACCTTGATATTACGGCATTTTTGACGTATTTTTGTAACTTAAAAAAGACCGGTTTTAAAAGGGTTTTTAGCGGCGTTTTTGTCTTTGAAAGAAACGCAATCCGCACAGCTCTTTTTCCGGAAATCAATCTCTCAATGAACGAAGAAAACGAAGTAGTACTGACCGAAGCCGTGGCTGCTCCCCAACCCCGTGAGTATGGCGCCGATTCCATTCAGGTGCTGGAAGGCCTGGAAGCGGTGCGCAAGCGCCCGGCGATGTATATCGGCGATATTGGCGTGAAAGGGCTGCACCACCTGGTGTATGAAGTGGTGGACAACTCGATTGACGAAGCCTTGGCCGGTCACTGTAAAAATATTTATGTTACCATCCACGAAGACAATTCTATCTCTGTAGAAGACGATGGCCGTGGGATTCCTACCGGAATGCACGCCAAAGAAGGCCGCTCAGCGCTGGAAGTGGTGATGACCGTGCTCCACGCCGGCGGCAAGTTTGATAAAGATTCCTATAAAGTTTCCGGCGGGTTGCACGGCGTGGGCGTGAGTTGCGTGAACGCGCTGAGTACCAAGATGCTGACAACCGTTTTCCGCGACGGCAAAACCTACGAGCAAGAGTACAACATTGGTATTCCGCAGTACCCGGTGCGCGAAACCGGCGAAGTGACCGACAAGCGCGGTACCCGGCAGCACTTCTGGCCCGACCGCTCTATTTTCACTGTTTCGGAATACAACCGCGAAATTCTGGCGGGTCGCTTGCGCGAGCTGTCGTTTCTGAACCGCGGCATCCGCATTACCCTCACCGACCTGCGCGAAACGGTAGAAGAAACCGGCGAGCCGTGGAAGGAAGTGTTTTACTCGGAAGGCGGCATTCAGGAGTTTTTGCAATTGTTGGATACCAACAGCAAGCGCGATCCGCTCTTGCCAGAGCCGATTTACATGGACGGTCATGACGCAGGAAGCAATGTGGCCGTGGAAGTGGCGATGAGCTACAACACCAGCTACAGCGAGAATATCTTCTCCTACGTCAACAACATCAACACGATTGAAGGTGGTACGCACGTAGCCGGTTTCCGTTCCGCCATTACGCGGGTGTTTAAATCCTACGGCGACCGCAACAAACTGTTTGAGCGCGCCAAAGTAGACATTACGGGCGACGACTTCAGGGAAGGCCTATCGGCGATTATCTCCGTGAAAGTGCCGGAGCCACAGTTTGAAGGCCAGACCAAAACGAAGCTCGGTAACTCCGACGTTTCCGGAACTGTGAACACCACGGTGGCCCGCACGCTGGAGCATTACCTGGAGGAAAATCCAAAACAGGCCCGCCTCATTATTGACAAGGTGATTCTGGCGGCGCAGGCGCGCGCGGCGGCCCGCAAGGCGCGCGAACTGGTGCAGCGCAAGAGCGTGCTGTCCGGCGGCGGGATGCCTGGAAAACTGGCCGACTGCTCCGACCGCGACCCGGCCCGCTGCGAGTTGTATCTGGTGGAGGGCGACTCCGCCGGCGGTACCGCCAAGCAAGGCCGCGACCGGACGTTTCAGGCGATTCTGCCACTTCGGGGTAAAATCCTGAACGTAGAGAAAGCGCAGGAACACAAGATTTACGAGAACGAGGAAATCCGCAACATGTTTACCGCCCTGGGCGTAAGCGTGGGTACGCCGGAAGACTCTAAGGCGTTGAACCTGACGAAGTTGCGCTACCACAAAATCATCATCATGACGGATGCCGATGTAGATGGTTCGCACATTGCCACCCTGATTTTGACGTTCTTTTTCCGGTATATGAAAGAGCTGGTAGAGCAAGGCTATGTGTACCTCGCGCAGCCGCCGCTGTACCTGGTAAAGAAAGGCAAAGAAGAAGCCTATGCCTGGAACGAGGAAGAGCGGATGGCCTTGATTCAAAAATTCGCCAATGGCCGCGAAGATTCCGTCAATGTGCAGCGCTATAAAGGTCTGGGCGAGATGAACGACCACCAGTTGTGGGACACGACCATGAACCCGGAAACGCGCACCTTGAAGCAGGTCACGATTGAAAGCGCTGCGCAGGCCGATTCGGTATTTTCCATGCTGATGGGCGAAGAAGTAGCCCCGCGCCGCGAGTTTATTGAAAGCCACGCCAAGTATGCACGGATTGACGTGTAAGGAAGTTGATTTTTATAGAAAAAGCGGAGCGCCGAAAGGGGTTCCGCTTTTTTTGTTTGGGACTTGTGGAGTCCTCGGAAGAACCAACGATAAACTTGAAAAGAAGCTGTCTCATAAACCCTGAAGCAATTGTTTCGGACAGCGACTTTTGTCATTCCCGAAGGGAATCTGCGCAGATGAACTGCGTTGCTGCTTCGCGGTCCCTTCGAGAATGACACCACGAAGTAGCAGCGCAGCTAAAAGATAACCTGCTTTTTCAGAAAGCAATTTATTTAGGAGACCGCTTCAAGTCGGGCTACAGCTCCGCTGCCACTTCTGCCACCGAAAGCCCCGACCGTTGCTCGCCGGTCGCCATGTTTTTAAGGGAAACCTGCCCGGCAGTTCGTTCCGCTTCGCCCGCAATCAGCACGTAGGCAATGCCCTTTTTATCGGCGTACTTGAACTGCTTATCGAGCTTGGTTTTTTCCGGAAAAATCTCTGCGGAAATCCCTTTTTGCCGAAGGCTTTTCAGGATGGAAAGGGCATACAGTTCCTCTTCGCCGCCAAAGTTGGCCAGCAATACCTGCGCCGCGCCGGAAAGGGTTTCAGGAAACAGCGACAGTTCTTCCATCACATCGTAAATCCGGTCTACGCCAAAGGAAATGCCCACACCGGAAAGACCTTTCACGCCAAAAAGACCCGTCAGGTCGTCGTAGCGCCCGCCGCCCCCGATAGAGCCCATTTTCACCGCGCCGGTGGTTACTTCCAGAATAATGCCGGTGTAGTAATTCAGGCCGCGCGCCAGCGAAAGGTCGATTTCAATTTTGGAGGTCCACTCCGGCTGGGCCAGTGCCTCATGATAGCGCAGGGTTTCGCGGATTTCGGCAATACCGGCGTTGGCCCTTTCGCCCAGAAGCGATTGCAAATTATCCAGGACACTTTCCGGAGTTCCTTTCAACTGCGTAATCTGCCCGATGAGCGTTTGCGCACTTTCGGAAATGCCTTTCTCGCCTAATTCTTTGGCCACGCCTTCCCAGCCGATTTTATCGGTTTTATCAATGGCAACGGTGATGTCCACGAGCTTTTCCGGATGTCCGGACGCTTCGGCAAGGGCTAAAAGCAACTTCCGGCTGTTGATTTTAATAGAAATTTCCGGAATCTTGAGCGCATCAAAAACGGTTCGGTAAATGGCTATCAGCTCGGCTTCATTGAGGAGCGAAGTGCTGCCCACCACATCGCAGTCGCACTGCCAGAATTCGCGGTAGCGGCCCCGCTGCGGCCGGTCGGCGCGCCACACGGGCTGCATCTGATAGCGCCGGAACGGCATCGGCAGTTGCTGGTGGTGCGTGGCTACGTAGCGGGCAAACGGAATCGTCAGGTCGTAGCGTAGGGCGCGCTCCGTGATGGTGGTTTGCGACACGGGCCGGTCCAGAATCGCTTCCCATGACTGCCGCAGGGCGTCTTTGTCTTTCTTTTCGTGCAGGCCGTTGTTGAGGATTTTAAAAATCAGGCGGTCGCCTTCCTCGCCGTACTTGCCCATCAGGGTTTGCAGGTTTTCCATCGCAGGCGTCTCCAGCGGCTGAAAGCCATACAGCTCAAAGGTTTTCCGGAATGTATCCAGCAAAAACTGCCGTTTGCGGACCTCAGCGGCCGAAAAATCGCGGGTTCCCTGCGGAATGGATGGCTTGCTCATAGCGGGCGCAAAGGTAAGCGCTTCGCTGTTGGAGGCGTTGCCGTTGGAAGATGTTGGAGCCCTTCGGGCGTTGGACAACGTTGGAGCTTCGCGTTGAATAGTGTGTGAAGTCAAAAAAGGTGTCATTCCGACCGCAAGGGAGGAATCTGTTGAGAGGTAGTTGTTTGAAGCGTAATCATCTTAAAACAGCCCTAATTCAACAGATTCCTCCACTTCGCTGAGTTCCGGTCGGAATGACACCATTATTATGTGGTATGACAACTTCACTTTCCGGAAATTTCCGGAAAGTGCGTTTGTTACGAGCCAAATCCCAACGTCACGCCGCCGAGGAAATTGGTGCCGGCCTGCGGGAAATAAGAATTGCTTACCGTGCGCACACCGCCCACGTTCATGCTGTAGGTAAAACCGTTGGCTTCGTACTTTTTGTTGAGCAGATTGTTCACCATAAAATGCAGGCGGATTTTGGGGCCGCGTTGCAGGGGCAGGTCGTAGCGCATGCGCAGGTCCATCAAGCCATAGGCATCGAGGCTGCGAGTTACGGTTTCGGTGTTGTCCAGGTATTGCCGGCCCACGTATTTCCCCAATAAATCAACACCCAGCCCTTTAACCGGAAGCACGGTAATCATGGCCGCACCGGTGACGGAAGGCGAAAACGCGAGGTCGGTATTTTTGTATTGAATCTCGGTTTGCGGCAGCTCGTTGTAGGATGCGTCCACCGCATCCACATACTCCGTAAAAGCTTCAATCTTGTTTTGGGAAAGGGTTAGATTTCCGGAAATCAGAATCTTTTCCAGTGGTTGATACGCCACTTCCAGCTCTACCCCGCGCCGGAACGAGTTCGGAACGTTCTGCCGCGTGTAAGCGCCCACGTCGTTGATTTTTCCGGTAAGCACCAACTGGTCTTTATACTGCATGTAATACCCGTTAATTCCGGCAGAAAATTTCCGGCCCCGGATGGTATAACCGGCTTCAAAATCCACCAACTGTTCGGGTTTGGGTTGCAGGGTTTGGCCCGCTTCAAAATCGTCGCGGTTGGGTTCTTTGTGGGCCACAGCCACCGAGCCATATACGCGCTGTTGCAGGCTGACCCCCTGCCGGATGGCGTAGCTAAAGCCGGCCTTTGGATTGAAAAACAAATAGTCGGCTTTGGGTTTCAGTTCCGGATTTTTCCGGAAACCATCCATTTCATACTGTACGCTGCGCAGCTGCAATTCTCCAAAAAGACTTAAATTTCGGCCCACGCGCTGCTCGCCTTTCAGATACGCGTTGAGGTCGGTTTTATGGGCGTCGAGGTTATACCAGCGGTGGTCGGGCGCGATGCCGCCGTTTTCGGCCCATTTCACAAAACCGTAGTGCTTGCCGAGGTAGTGGGTGGCGCTGCCGCCCAACGTAACTGCTGTCGAGCGGCGGTTCCAGGAAAGCGAAAACACGCCGCCGTAGTTGTGGTTATCGAGCCACAGCTGCCGGATGAGGTCAGTGCGCGTCAGGGTGTCGGTGCCGTAAATGGCGGGCGACAGGCCATAGCTTTTGTATTTTTCACCGGCGCGGTATTCTTCATAATAGCCGCGGCCACGGGTATAAAACGGTGCGACGTGCAGGCGGAGGCTGGGCGAAAACTTGTGATTCAGGTGCAGCTGGTAGTAATCCTGTTGGTAGTTGTCGGTTTGGTTGGAATACAGAAAAGCGTTGTAGCGGCGCGGGTCGGAGGTGAAAAAATTCAGGCTGTCTTGCCGGGTGTTGAACAGATAGCCCACGTTGGCGTCGTAGAACGCGCGCAGGGTGCTGTCGTTGCCGCGCAACTTTTCCTCGGGCACGCCGTTCCACGCCTGATAGGTTTTTTCGGTTCCGGTCATCACCAGGGCGCGAATGCTGGTGCGATCGCTTGCCTGCCACGAACCGACCAGCTGGGCCGCCCGCAGGTCCGAGGCGCCGCGGTCCACAAAACCGTCGGAGGAAATCTTAGAAAGTCGTGCGTCGAACCGGAAGCCGCCGGGGAGCAAACCCGTTCCGGCTTTCACAGTGTAGCGCTGCGTGTTGTAGGAGCCGCCGGTTACGGTTACTTCCGCACCGGCACTGTCGCGCTGGGCGAGGTTGTCGATGGAGAGCGTTGCGCCGAACGCGCCCGCGCCGTTGGTAGAAGTGCCCACCCCGCGCTGGATTTGCAGGGAGCCGGTGGAAGACGCAATGTCGGCGAAGTTCACAAAAATCATCACCTGCGATTCCGGGTCGTTGACCGGCACGCCGTTAAATGTCAGGTTGATGCGGGTGTTGTCGGTGCCGCGAATGCGCAGGCCGGTGTAGCCGACGCCTGCACCGGCGTCGGAGTTCACGACGGCTGAGGGCGTAAAC
>JAEWBT010000045.1 GCA_023391015.1 Bacteroidota bacterium | reverse complement strand
CCCGTGTTATTTACCTAAATTACCTAAAAAACACACGGCTTTTAAACGTGTTATAAGGAGAATAAAAAGCGCGTAGCGCTCCAACGGCGAAGCTTCGCTTCGCGCCTTACACCGTCATAATGTCTTTTTCTTTATCCTTGCAGTGTTGGTCAATCAGGGCGCTGTGTTTGTCGGTCACGCCCTGAACACGGCCTTCTGCGTCTTTGGCAGTGTCTTCGCTGAGGCCTTCTTTCACCAGCTTGCGGATGCTTTCAATCTGGTCGCGGCGGATGTTGCGGATGGCCACCTTGGCATGTTCGCCCTCGGCATTCACACGCTTTACCATTTCCTTTCGGCGCTCTTCGGTGAGCGGCGGCAGAAACAGGCGGATAAAATTGCCGTCGTTTTGCGGATTCAGCCCAATGTTGGAAGCGATAATCGCTTTTTCAATCGGGCCAAGCATGTTCTTTTCCCACGGTTGGATAGAGATGGTACGCGCGTCGGGAACCGTTACGTTGGCGACCTGCGAAAGCGCAGTTGGTGCGCCGTAGTAATCCACGTGGATGCCGTCGAGCATCACCGGGTTGGCTTTTCCGGCGCGGATTTTAGTGAGTTCGGTTTCCAGGTGGCTGATCGCTTTTTTCATCTGCGCGCCGGCCTCGGAGATAATTTCTTCCAGTTGGTCAGTCATGTGCTGTAAAAATTTTGCGGAAAAATAAGCCGTAAATTTTTACTGGTTGCGATAAGAGCGAAATTCCAGGTTAGGGCGGCCCGGAAATGGAGTCTTAAGCAGTCTTTTTGGGGAAGAAAAAAGACCTTGGCTGGATGACGAAAGATGATAGACAAAAGAGGAATTGTGTACCCAACAGGTTTATATCCTTGTTTTGTCATGACAGGTTTATATGTTCGTTTTGTCATTCCGCCAAAGGCGGAATCTCAAATGCTGGAAGAACCTTCTTATTGTGAGACCCCGCCTTTGGCGGGGTGACAAAACGGGCAGGCGAGAAAAAGAATTTTGTACCTGCTCTTTTGTCAATCCACAACAGTTTTTCCGGAAATTGGCAGGAACCATACAGCTTGCGGGATTGTTCTGAGACCCCGCCTTTAGACGGGGTGACAAAACGGTGGACCAGCGCAAAGGGAGAGCGTTTCGTTCCCTGTTCCATCCCCAACAAAAACGCTCGTAAACGGTTATTCTAAAAGCGGACAAGCCTCAATTGATACCTTGATATTTGTGCTTTGGATCCTGGCTTGTGCCCTCTTCCGCTCTTTTGTCTTTTGTCTTTCTACTTTTGTCTCTGAAAATCTTTTGTCTCTAAAAATCGCCATGACTGAAAATACCACCATCACCGAAGCGCCGGTAGCCTTTACCGAAAGCGCTGCTGCTGAAATCAACCGCCTGATGGCCGAGCCCGGTTTTGACCCGTCGCAAAAACTGCGCGTGGGCGTGAAGGGCGGCGGGTGCAGCGGCATGAGCTACCTGCTGGGCTTCGACGCCACCGAGGCCGACGATCAGGAGCACGAAATTTCCGGAATTCCCGTTTTGCTCAAACCTTCCCACGCCATTTATCTCTACGGCATTACCATTGATTTTGAAAATGGCCTTAATGCGCGTGGCTTTACCTTCAATAACCCCAATGCGTCTTCTACCTGCGGCTGCGGCAGCTCTTTTGCCGTTTAGAAAAGCCTTTATTTCCGGAAATTTCCGGAAAATTGTCATAGGCGGTCTGCTCTTTTTGCTGACTGCCACGGCTGGTTTTGCCCAGGAAGCTGCTTCTCTGAACCAGCGCGACAAGGAAGGGAAGCAGCATGGCCTGTGGTATGTCAAGTACCCGGAGCGCATGGGCGACCCTTCCTATACCGAGTTTGGAACCTACGAGCATGGCCGGAAATACGGCGTTTGGCATGTGCTGAATGGTGAAGGAGAACTGATGGCTTCCCAACGCTACAAAAACAACACGCTGGACGGCGAAAGCCGCTATTATGAGAATGGCCGACTGGCAACGGTGGGCCATTTTCGTGGCCTCAATCCAGACCAGGCCTACGATACGATTTGGGTAAAAAACCCAATTACCGGAAATGAAAAGCAGGTCGTTGTTAGTACCGACCGCGGCGCTACCCGCCATGGTACCTGGCGATATTACGACCCTGAAACCGGTGCGCCCACGCTCGAAGAAGAGTATCAGGTAGATGAATTGATTGGTACTAAAAATCTGGGCATAGCCAAGACCGACAGCGCTTCCTACCGGCAACGGCTCGGCAAAATGCCTCATAACAGCGGCCTGCCGCCTCAGAAAAGCAACCGCACCCGCCTGACGGAGTGGTAACTGCCCATTTTTTAAAACCATGACGGAAAATTCTGCGGCCCTGACCGCTCACGCCCCTTTTACCAACCGGCTGACGAAAATGTGGAAACATTATTCCAAGCTGGCGCGGCGGCAAGGCGTGGCCTGCTTTCGGGTGTATGACCACGACCTGCCGCAGTATCCGTTTAGCATTGAGTGGCTGGACGGCGCGGTGTATGCCTCGGAGTATCTGCGCCGCCACGGCATGGAAGAGGAAGCCCACGCCCAGTGGCTGGCCGAATGCCGCACCGTGATTGCAACGGTTTTGGGCGTGGATGAAAACGCTGTTTACATCAAAGAGCGTCGCCGGAAAATGGGCCGCCAAGACCAGTATGAAAAGCTGCAAACCGAAAAGGTAGAGCGCATCGTTCCGGAAGCCGGGCTGCATTTTATCCTCAACCTGTCGGATTACTTAGACACGGGCCTTTTTCTGGACCACCGCATCACGCGGCAGATGGTGGGCGAGGAAGCCGAAGGCAAAAGCGTGTTGAACCTTTTTTGCTACACCGGCGCGTTTTCGGTGCACGCGGCCAAGGGTGGGGCAGCGCAGGTCGTTTCGGTGGACATGAGCAAGACCTATATCAACTGGGCAAAGCGGAATATGCAGTTCAATAAGCTGTATGACGACCAAAAGCACCTGTTTATTCAGGAAGATGTTTTGGAGTGGATTAAAGAGTTGCCCCGAAATAGTTTTGATCTTATCATCTGCGACCCGCCGACGTTTTCCAACAGCAAACGCATGGAAGACACCTGGGATGTGCAGCGCGACCACGTGCCGCTGATTAAAAAGCTCTTGGCTTCCCTGACGCCCGGCGGCGTGCTGTACTTTAGTACCAACTGCCGCAACTTCATCCTGGAGCGCGACGCCCTGCCTACCGACCGTATTGAAGACATTACCCGTGCCACAACCCCATTTGATTTTGAAGGCCGCCTGTTTCGGTATTGTTTTCGTATAGAGAAGTAACTATTCTTTTTCACGATGCAGACGGTTTCCATTCCGGTTGGGAAAAATACTTTGGCAGGAAAAGTCTGGAAAGGCGGACCACAACTGCTACTGGCTTTCCACGGCTACTCCAACAGCAGCAGCATTTTTAGCGGACTCGCTCAGCTGCTGCTTCCAAACTTCACGACCGTGGCACTGGATCTGCCCGGCCATGGCCGCACCGACTGGGATGAAAAAGACACGTTAGATGCACCGGAACTCCGGAAAATGGTAACCGATTTATGCGCAGAGCACGGTGTGGAAAAGCTATCGTTGCTGGGTTTTAGCCTCGGCGGACGGGTGGCGCTGGGAACGCTTCGCGCCATTCCGGAAAAAGTAAAGTCAGTAACGCTGTTGGCTCCCGATGGACTGAAAACCCACCCGTTGCTGGCCTATGCGAATGACTCTTTTGCAGGCACTTTCCTGCTGGATGATGTCCACAAAAATCCGGCACGCTATGGCAAATTATTGGCCGGGCTGCGCCGCCGCAACGTCCTGACCGAAAACCTCTACCAGTTTTTTAATTACCATCTTTCCCAAACCGCCTACAACGCGATGCTGCGCACCAGTTGGCAGGCGCTGAAAAAATTGCATCCCAAACCGGCGCAAATCCGGAAAATTTTTGAGAAATATCCCATTCCGGTTCACCTTTTGATGGGCGTTCAGGACCCGGTGATTCCCCTGCGCAATGGAGAATATTTTGCCGGCCTTTTCCCCCAAAACGTAACGCTTCATAAGCTTCAGAAAGGCCACCGCCTGATGACGGACGACGTGTACCCGGAAATCGCTCAAACCTTGCTAAACCCGTAGTACATTTCCGGAAATTTATGGGTGTTTTTCTCCTCACTTTATTGCTCCTGAGCTATGCCGGTCTGATGATCTGGTACCGGCGCGGCTGGGACCAGACACCTGTTTTTAAACCCGGAAATTCTTTTGTGCCGCAAACCAGAATCGCGGTCATTATCCCGGCGCGTAACGAAGAAGACGTTATTGGCGAATGCCTCAAAAGCCTTTTGGCGCAGGACTATCCAAAGGATTTGCTTCAAATTATTGTGGTGGATGATCACTCCGACGACAACACGTCTGCCATTGCCGAAAGTCTTGGTGTCCGGGTGCTGCGGATGGCCGATTTCCCCCTGCCGGAAGGCCAGGCGTTTAAAAAATACGCGCTCCAAAAAGGCATTGAAGCCGCTACCAGTGCCGACCTCATCGTGACCACCGACGCCGACTGCACCGCTGGGCCGCAGTGGATTCGCACCATCGCCGCTTTCTATCAAAAAGAAAGTCCGGCTGCCATTGTGGCTCCGGTGCGTTTTAACCCCACCGGCGATTGGCTGGATGTTTTCCAAACGCTGGATTTTGCTACCATGCAAGGCATCACGGCGGCGGTAAACACGCTGGGCATCGGGACGATGGCCAATGGCGCAAACCTGGCATTCTCCAAAAAAGCTTTTGAAGCCGTTGGCGGCTATAAAGGCACCACGCATCTGGCTACCGGCGACGATTATCTGCTGGTGCATAAACTGCAAACCGCTTTTCCCGGAAAAGTGGGTTACCTAAAGGCCCGCGAAGCTTTTGTAGCTACCGCGCCGCAACCCGATATGCTAAGCTTTTTTCAGCAACGCATTCGCTGGGCATCCAAGTCCGGAAAATACAAAGACAAATGGCTGACAGCGCAACTGGCACTTGTGTATGCCGTAAATCTGGCCTTGCTGATTGCTTTTTTTGCAGCCTTTACACCGGCATTGTATTGGGGAAGCTTTCTGTTCTTTCTGGTTATCAAGGTGGCTGCGGAATACTATTTTCTGGAGCCGGTTTTGCGCTACTACCGCCTTTCGCACCTCGCACTGTATTTTCTGCTGCTGCAACCGCTGCATATGCTCTACATCGTGCTGGCCGGTTTTCTGGGCTTTGTGGGGAAATACGAGTGGAAAGCGCGGACGATAGGGGCCTGATGGCGAAATGCCAAACTCCAAAATTCAAAAACCAGAATACAAGGGGCTGAAATACGCCCATTCCGGAACCTGAACTCAGGTTTTGATTCCTGATTTTGGATTTTGATTTTTAGTGTTCGTCTTTTAGTTATTGGCGCTTGGTTTTTGGATCCAGTCCTTTGGGCTTGAAATTTGAACAGGGCGGAATAGCTTTACAATCTCTCCCAAATTCACTCTGCTCATGCGCCGCCTTATCGCTTTTGTCACCGTCCTGCTGCTTGTGTTGTTCTTCGGCTGGGGTTATTGGTACTATTACAACCCGTTTGGCGAAGGCTCGCGAGTAGGCATGTTGCAGAAATTTGCCCGCAAAGGCAACGTGTTTAAAACCTACGAAGGCGAGCTCCTCCAGGAAGGCTTTGGCAACCGCAACGGCAACCTGATGGCGCAGTACTTCTTTTTCTCTGTGGAAGATGAAGCCGTAGCCGCCGAGCTGGAAAAATACCAAGGGCAGAACGTCAAAGTGCATTACACGCAATACCGCCGGGCCTTGCCGTGGCGCGGCGAAAACACCAGCAACCGCAATCAGGGCGGCGGGCAATACATCGTGGACCGGGTAGAGGTGGTTCCGGAAACGGGGATTAGGAATTAGGGTGCTGGTGTTAGGATTTAGGGAATAGGTAGAGACGTTGCATGCAACGTCTCTACAAGGATTAGGGCCAGCAGTTGATGATGTCTGGATCAGATTTGATTTCCGGAAATCCAACGCCCGAAGGGCTCCAACATGAAATTTCAACGCCATTGGCTCCAACGCCACAAAGTGGCTCCAACCCCTTACGCCAGTACTAAAAACACCGCCGGTGCTTTGGGCAAGTTCGGCACTTTTTGCTTCCAGCTTTTCACCGTCTGGGTTTGGATAAAAGCATCTGGTGCGCTGATGTTGTAGGCAATGCACAGGCGCGTTTGCGGTTGTAGGTGTTGCAGCAAATCGGCCAGTAGCGCGTTGTTGCGATAAGGCGTTTCAATAAAAAGCTGCGTTTGCCCTTCCTTTTGCGAGCGCTGCTCGCAGGCTTTCATCTTCTGACTCCGTTCTGGATTTTTGAGCGGCAGATAGCCGTTAAATGCAAAGGACTGCCCGTTCAGCCCCGAAGCCATCAGGGAAAGCAACAAGGAGCTGGGACCGGTGAGCGGATGCACTTCCAACCCGATGCGATGCGCTTCGGCCACCACCACCGCGCCGGGATCGGCCACACCGGGGCATCCTGCCTCACTCACCACCGCGATTTTTTCGCCCTTTTTCGCCCAGTCGCGCAAGGGTTGCAGATGGATGTTTCCATCCTTGGGCATTTCTTCAAAAACGCAATCATCAATCACTTTTTCCGGAAAAACACCTTTCAGAAACCGGCGGGCGGTGCGCAGGTTTTCCACATAAAAATGCCGGCAGCTTTGCGCCACTGCAATCGCCTCGGCGGATAAGGTGTGCCACGCTTCGGGCGCGATGGGAACGGGCAACAAATAAAGGCAAGGCCCTGTTTTTGAAAGAAAATCCACAGTCATGAGCGCGATAAAGCTAACACCCCAATTTTTCATGCGCCCCGACGTGGTGCAAATCGCCCGCGAACTCCTCGGCATGGTGCTCGTTACCGAAACCGACGGGGTGCGCACTGCGGCCAAAATCGTGGAAACCGAAGCCTATGCCGCGATGGACAAAGCCTCGCATTCCCACAGCAACCGCCGCACCAGGCGCACCGAGCCGATGTTTGGGGCGGGCGGAACCGCCTATGTGTATCGCTGCTACGGCATCCACCACTTGTTCAATATCTCCACCAATGTGGCCGACGTGGCCGAAGCGGTTTTAATCCGGGGCGTAGAGCCGTTGGAAGGTGCCGAAATCATGCAGGCGCGGCGTGGGTTGGAGGTGATGAGCCCGAAGGTGAGTGCTGGTCCCGGAAACGTAACGGTAGCAATGGGCATTTCCGGAAATCTCACCGGAAAAGATGTTTTCTCAGATGCCCTGTGGATAGAAGACCGCGGCCTGCGCCCTGCGCCGGAGGCGATTGCTGTGGGCACGCGCGTGGGCGTGGCTTATGCGGGCGAGGATGCCTACCTGCCCTACCGGTTTTGGATTGCGGGAAATCCGTGGGTGAGCAAGGGGAAAGGGCTTTAGCTTAATAACTGAATCGCTTCTTTAAACCAGATGTCTGTTTAGAGTAACCATATAAAAAAGCGCCGGAAATTTCCGGCGCTTTTTGCTAAAATCTTCTTGTCTTAGAACTTCGGACAAGCGAAGTTTTGGCGTGGCTCGCGCACCTTGCGGTTGATGCAGCCGTTGTAGATCAGCGATACTTCGTAGGCGCCGTTGTTGCCGGTGGCTGGGGCCAGGTTCGAGATATTCACGTCGTAGCTAAATCCAATAGTCGCTTTCTTGAAATCCAGCGCTACGTAAGGACAAATGGCATCGTTGACGCGATACCAGGCACCGGTGTAAAGAATCGTTGGGCGTTGAAACTCCTGATCGAAACCAGGGTTCAGCACAAAGCCCACAGCGGAGCCAAATACCAGTTCCTGCGCTTTGGCTTGATTGGAATACAAGCTGCTGGCGTAGAGATAAATGTTTTCGTTGAGCTGGAAGGAACCACCCAAAAAGCCGGTAAAGCGGCGGTGGATTTTGTTGCTGTCATTCGCGCCACCCAGGAACGACTCGGTAGGCGTGGTAAGGTGGTAGGTGCTGAAACCAGCGTAAGCAGTAGAGCGCTCCGTTACGCGACCGGTATAAGTCAGGCCTGCGGCAAAGTCGGCGTAGTTCACGTCGTTGTTGCCTTTCAGGTCACCGGTAGCTTGGGTAAAGCCGCCAGTGATGGGGTCAAACTGATCTTCGAAAGTAAGCTTGGCGCGGTCGATGCTTTTCTGCACCAATCCGCCCTGCACACCCACCGAAATGGTATGGTTGCGCGACATGTTGTCGAAGCTGCCGCCAAACGCTTTGTGGTAGGCCGCCGACACCGAAAAGTTCATATTGGTGAGCGCACCGGAGCCGGATTTGTCATAGAGCGCCATCACGCCAAGGCCAATCCGGTCCCCGTTAGAGAACTTGCCTTTCAGCAGCGCCATGTCGAAAGAAGCCGTGGCCGTGGTGTAGGGCGTGGATACCGAACTCCATTGGTTGCGGTAGTTGCCGGCCACGCGCACGTCGCAATTGGTCAGGCCGGTAAGGGCCGGATTGAGCGTGAGCGGCGAGGAGAAATATTGGGTGAAGTGCGCGTCCTGAGCCGTGCTGCCAAAGGCAGTGAGGAGCAATGCGCCCATTCCGAGTAGGAATTTCTTCATCAGAAAAGTACAGGTTTTAACAGAAATGGAAGAAGCCTTTAAGAAGCCAAATTAAGGCGCTTTTTTGCATCTACCAATTCTTTGTGGAAAAGAAAAATTTATCTGGTTGGAAGAAGGGTTTCAAAGACCTGTTTTACAGACCAAAAAGGCCCGGTTTTCCGGAAATTTCATTTCCTCAAAATGCGTAGAGACAAGGCATGCCTTGTCTCTACAAAATCCCAGCTATTTCTTCTCTCTGGCGCGCGTGTTCTGCGATAAGCAGGCACTCGTGTCTGGGGGAAAAAGGCAGTCGCTTCAAGAACGCCCGCGTGAGAGGTAGAGACGTTGCATGCAACGTCTCTACAAAAAACACCTAACCCCTTATTTCTTCAAATACTTCTCCAGCCACTGGTCTTGTTCCCACAGCACGTGCAGGATGTTTTCTTTGGCCTGATAGCCGTGCGATTCCTTGGGCAAAAGCACCATCCGCACCGGCGCACCCAGGTTTTTCAAGGCCTGGAAATAGCGCTCGGTTTGCAGGGTAAAAGTGCCGGGGTTGTTGTCGGCGTCACCGTGGATGAGCAGCAACGGCGTTTTCATGGAATCAGCGTGCATAAACGGCGACATGGTGTTGTAGATGCCCGGCACGTCCCAGTAGTTGCGCTGCTCGCTCTGAAAGCCAAAGGGCGTCAGGGTGCGGTTGTAAGCCCCGCTGCGCGCAATGCCGCAGGCAAACAGGTTGGTGTGGGTCAGCAGGTTGGCCGTCATAAACGCGCCGTAGGAATGGCCGCCCACTGCCACGCGTTTCCGGTCGATATAACCAAGCGCATCCACCGCATCAATCGCCGCTTCGGCGTCGGCAGTGAGCTGGGGAATGAAAGAGTCGTTGGGTTCGGTTTTTCCTTCGCCAATAATCGGAAAGGCGGCGTCATCGAGCACGGCATAGCCTTTGGCCACCCAATACACAAAAGAGCCGTAGTACGGAAAGGTAAAGTCGTTGGGGTTCTGCGTGTTTTGGCCCGCGGTTGCCTTGTCTTTAAACTCCTGCGGATAGGCCCAGATG
>JAEWBT010000028.1 GCA_023391015.1 Bacteroidota bacterium | reverse complement strand
GCCCAGAGCAGGTGCCGGGGTTGGAGCGGTCCAGCTGATCACTGCACTGTTGGCAGTAATCGAAGAAGCTGTTACACCTGTTGGTGCCGCACAAACAACCGGAGAAGCGGACATTACTTCAAAGCTGTCGAGCAGCACGTCGTCGTAGAAGTAATTCGACAACGACTTGTCTACGCTAAAACGGAACTGTGCGTTGGTTACACCCGCAAAAGCTGCCGGCAGGGTGATGTTCTCGGTGCGCCACGTGTTAGCGTTGGTGGTGTCGTTGAACAAAGTCACCCATGTGGTACCATCATAACCTTCCAGTTTCAGATTGTTAGAAGGATAGTTAGGCGGTGTGGTGGTAGTAGAAGAAGAACTGTTGTTCTTGAACCAGTCAAACTTCACCGCTGGTGTCGCCAGTGCCGAAAGGTCAATAACCGGTGTGGTCAGTTCCACTACAGCGTTGTAAGGCGAGGAAGCATCCACCCAGGCAAAAGTGCCGGCGGTGCGACCGTTGTTAGTCGTACCATAGCCGGGGGTACCGGTAAACTTCCACAACAGGTTGGCTGTGGTGCTGCTGATGGTGTTGGAGTTGGTCCAGCAAGGAGGCAGAGAACCCAGGTTGAAGCCTTCCACGTAAGGTGCCGTAACTACTCCACAAGCCGTCTGGAAGGAACTGCTCGGTACCCATACACTGCTATCACCTGCACCGCAAATAGCACGAACATAAGCCATATAAGTAGCCGCCGGAGAAAGACCAGTAATATTTACGGTAGTGGAACCGGTAGCGGTCATTCCAGAAGCAGCCAGACCAGTAGTGCCAGAACCAGCAGCACCAGAAGAGCGTACTTCATACTCGTAGCCACCTGCCGGAGCCGGGGTCGGAGCGGTCCAATCAAGAACAGCAGAAGTAGCCAGAACGTTGGTAACTGTAACAGAATCCGGAGCCAGACAGGTTGGTACGTCCATCACCATAAAGCTGTCGAGCAGTACGTCGTCGTAGAAGTAGTTGGACAACGACTTGTCTACGCTAAAGCGGAATTGTGCGTTGGTCGCACCTACAAAAGCAGCAGGCAGGGTAATGTTCTCCGTACGCCACATGTTAGCGTTGGTGGTGTCGTTGAACAGGGTTACCCACGTGGTACCATCATAACCTTCCAGTTTCAGATTGTTGGAAGGATAGTTAGGTGGTGTGGTGCTTGTACCGGAAGTGCTGTTATGCTTGAACCAATCGAACTGCACATAAGGCGTAGCCAGGCCAGAAAGATCAATCACCGGTGTAGTCAACTCTACCACAGCGTTGTAAGGCGAGGAGGCATCCACCCATGCAAAGGTTCCGGCAGGACGACCGTTGTTAGCAGTACCATAACCCGGTGCACCGGTAAACTTCCACAGCAGATAAGCATTCGTGCTGCTGATGGTATTGGAGTTGGTCCAGCAGTTGGGCAACGTACCCGTGTTGAAACCTTCCATGAAAGGCGCAACAAAAGTGGCACATGCTGTTGTAAACGTGTGGCCTGATGTCCAGGCGCTGGTATCCCCTGCACCACAAACGCTGCGTACATAAACGCTGAAAGCAGTGGCAGCTGAAAGACCAGTTACGTTGGCAGCCGTAGAGCCGGCAGCTGTATTTCCGGAAGACACCAGACCGGTAGCACCCGAGCCGGCAGTGCCGGAAGAGCGCACTTCATACTCATAACCCTGAGCCGGAGCCGGCGTTGGAGCCGTCCAGCTAATGGTGGCACTGTTCCCCGTGATGTTTGTAGCCGTAACTGCGCTTGGCATCACACAGCTGGGCACATCCATAATCGTGAACTCATCCAAGCCCTGGTCCACAAATCCGGTTCCATAATTAGAGTTGGAAACAAAGCGGAACAGAACAGTCTGGCTGGAATAAGCACTTAGGTTGATGGTGTTCAGCGTCCAGAAACTAGTGGCGTTGTTGGTGCCGAATGTAGAGTTGGCCGAGCTGTGCTGGTAAATTGAAGTCCAGGTGGTACCGCCGTCATTACTGATTTGCACCTCCAGCGGATACGGATCAGTTCCGGTAGCACCAGTGGTGCCTTTGTAACCATCATCTCCCAGCCAGTAGTAATACTGAAGCTGCTTGTCCGGCCCGTTGAGGTCGAAGGTGGGCGTCGTCAGCATATATGGGTTGCTGGCAGTAGAGGCCAGATAAGCATACAGATATGCAAATCCTGCACCGGCAAAAGGCGCGCTGGCACCGTGCGTGGCATCAGCAGCCGTACCGGTCCAGTTGTAGGTGCTGGTGCCGTTGTTCATAGCTGACCAGCAATTGGGCAAACCGGTAGATGGGAAGCTTTCTACATACGGATAATTCGCAACGGCTACGCAAGGAGTGCTAAAGGAGCTGCTGGGTACCCATACGCTGGTATCACCCGCACCACAAATGCTGCGAACATAAGCAGTGTAAGTCGTAGTCGGAGTAAGGCTGGTGAGATTGGCAGCTGTAGAGCCGCTGGCTGTATTTCCGGAAGTTACCAAACCGGTAGCACCGGAACCAGCCGCACCAGAAGTGCGCACTTCATACTCATAACCGCCATTCGGGGCAGAGGTAGAAGCTGTCCAGCTCAAAGTAGCGCTGTTGGCAGTAACGTTTGTAACCACAGGCGTAACCGGTGGCAGACAGGAAGGTGTATTAATTACCGAGAAACTGTCCAGCAGTACATCATCATACTGATAATTAGACAAGGTCTTATCCACGCTAAAACGGAACTGCGCATTACTGATACCTGCAAATGAAGCTGGTAGTGTAATGCGTTCGGTACGCCAGTTAGCGGCGTTGGTAGTATCATCAAAGAGCGTCACCCAGGTAGTACCGTCATAACCTTCCAGTTTCAGATTGTTGGAAGGATAGTTCGGCGGAACAGTGCTGGAGGAAGAAGAACTGTTGTTTTTGTACCAGTCGAACTTCACATACGGGGAAGCCAGCGAAGACAGGTCAATGATCGGTGAGGTCAGTTCTACCACGGCGGTGTAAGGCGAAGAGGCATCTACCCAGGCAAACGTACCGTTCGGACGGCCATTGTTGGCAGTACCGTAACCCGGTGTACCCGTGAATTTCCACAGCAATGTAGCAGAAGTGCTGCTGATGGAGTTGCCGTTGGTCCAGCAGTTGGGCAGGGAACCTACGTTGAAGCCTTCCATAAAAGGCGCAACAAAAGTGGCACATGCTGTTGTGAATGCACCGGTAGGCAACCACAAGCTGGAATCGCCTGCACCACAAACAGAACGGACGTAAGCTGTGTAGGTAGTGGTAGCGGACAGGCCGGTTATGTTGGCAGAAACAGAGCCGCCCGCCGTAATTCCGGAAGCTTCCAGGCCAGTCGCGCCGGAACCAGCAGCGCCCGAAGAACGTACTTCATACTCATAACCGCCGTTAGGGGCAGAGGTAGAAGCCGTCCAGCTCAGGGTAGCGCTGGTGGCAGTAATATTGGTAATTGCAGGCGAGGTGGGTGGCAAGCACGTCGGCGCTTCCATCACCATAAAGCTGTCGAGCAGTACGTCGTCATAGAAATCATTAGACAACGACTTATCCACACTAAAGCGGAACTGCGCATTGGTCACACCTACAAAAGCAGCCGGCAGCGTAATACGCTCGGTGCGCCACATATTGGCATTGCTGGTGTCATCAAACAGGGTTACCCACGTGGTACCATCATAGCCTTCCAGTTTCAGGTTGTTGTTGGTGAAAGGTGGGGTGTCCTCATTATTCTTAAACCAATCGAACTGTACATAAGGGGTTCCCAGAGTGGAAAGATCCATTGCAGGCGAAGTCAGTTCCACTACAGCGTTGTAAGGGGAGGAAGCATCTACCCAGGCAAAAGTGCCATTGGTGCGACCATTATTTGCCGTTCCGTAACCAGGTGCTCCGGTAAACTTCCACAACATGGTGGCACCCGTGCTGCTAATAGTGTTGCTATTCGTCCAGCAGTTGGGCAAATTGCCGGTGTTAAAGCCTTCTATATAAGGAAACAGGCTGATTGAACCCGCTGCAGAAACGAAAACAGAAGCACTGTTACTGCTGGTTGCGCTGTTAGAGCAGGTGGAAACAATGCGATAATAAGTACCAACCGTAGGGCTGACTACAAACTGCGGAGACGCCGAAGGCGTGCCTAACGCCGTAAAAGTGATGTTATCCGTGGAAGATTCCAGTTGATAATCAATGCCGGTAGCAATGGTGCCACCGGTAAGGCTAATGGTAACGCTGCTACCGGCACAAGGTGTGGTGGTAGAAGTAACGGCAGTGCCGGCTGTTGGAGCGCCCGAGCAGGCAACAGTCGGCGCATAGGTTACATAACCAATAAAGCCGCGCGGCGAAAGCGTAGGCGCGGTTGGCGGTACAGAGCCGCCATAACCAATGTTGGTTCCGGTTACAATATCGCAACTTCCTGCTGTCTCGGTGTAAGTGCCGGCAGTGAGTGTGCTGTAACGCAGGTTAGTGGACGATACCGCTACGCCATAAGTAGCACCTGCCGGTACCGTAATCTGATTCAGCGTTGAGGTGCTCGTTGGGAAAAAGACTTGCGGTGTGGTAGTGGTGGAATTGGAAACACCGGTAATGGTACCACTGCCAAACTGTGTCCACCCGTTAGCCGCATCAATCGTTCCCGGAGGACCGCTGATCGCGCCCGGCTTATACCAAGCACTTACCGTTTGAGTGGTGCTGGCACCACAAACACTTCCGATTTCGGTAATGTTGACAGCACTGGTGCCATTATTGACGAAGTTAAAGGTTACCATCCCCGAACCGTTGTTGTTGGCAAAGGTGGTCGTTATCGTCGTCTGAGCCCAGGGTGTTAGGCCGGTAAACAAAGCCACAATGGCTAGCGCTACCGGCAAGAGTAACTTTCTGAGGTGCATAAGAAAAAGAAGTGCCTACTCTTTTAACGGGTTTTCGGCTTATCCCCGGTATGAAAAAAAACTTATTTGAACGAAACGGAAGGCTTTAAAAGCCATTTAAAGGGTGGTAAAATTAACCATTTCACATGTTAATGCCTTTGTACAAAATCCTAAAATATTTAACCAGCTACTATGATATAATGAATATTTTGAATAAATAAAAAGGAAAAAGCGCTATGCAACAACTTTGTTGCGTTGAAAAGCTACAAGAGAAAAGTGCCCCATCCAGAAAATCCTAAACCACAAACAAAATCACTTTTACCTGACTTTTATCATTTACAAAAACCGGCTGGTTGCAGATGATTAAAAGACCTAAAGTTTCCCGGAAACCATATTGAGGTTTCCGGAAATAAAGCCAATTTTCTAGCACCAAATGATGCCTTGAGCGGTCCTTAATACTCCACAAAATTTCTACTTTTAGGAGCAGCCAAACATTCCAACTCCGTATTAGACGGATGTCCAACACACCTAGTGCTTACCTTCGCGCCGCTTATGCAAACCGGAGCGGATCTGTATATGCGTCGTTGCCTGCAACTGGCGCAACTCGGCAAAGGCCACGTAGCGCCCAATCCCATGGTGGGTGCCGTGCTGGTACACAACGGCCGCATCCTTGCCGAAGGCTACCACGCCCGCTATGGCGGGCTCCACGCCGAAGCCGCTTGCCTGAATGCTGTGTCCGAAGCCGATCGGCATTTAATTCCCCAAAGTACGCTTTATGTGAGCCTGGAACCGTGCTCCCACCACGGCAAGCAACCGCCCTGTGCCGCCCGCATTGTGCGCGAGGAAGTAGGCCGTGTGGTGGTGTGCAATAATGATCCCTTTGACGCCGTGGCCGGTCGTGGCTATCAACTGTTGCAATTGGCCGGTATTCCGGTGGAGAAGGGCGTGCTGGAAGCCGAAGGCCGCTGGCTCAACCGCCGCTTTTTTACGTTCTGGGAACAGAAACGGCCTTATATCATCCTCAAATGGGCACAAACGTCTGATGGATTCATTGCCCCGTCCGACAAAACGCGCACGATGATTAGCGGGCCGCTGGCGCAAAGCCTGGTGCATCGCTGGCGCACCGAAGAAGCCGCTATTCTTGTGGGCAAAGCCACCGCCCTGGCCGACGACCCGCAACTCACCGCCCGGCAGTGGCCCGGCAATCAGCCCCTGCGCCTCGTGCTGGATTCGGCGCTGACCCTGCCTAAAAGCCTCAAGATTTTCAACACCGACGCTGAAACCTGGCATGTGAATACAAAGGAAGACGCCCAACTTTCAAACCACCGACGGGTAAAGATTCCAGCGGGCGACGATGCACTGACTGGGCTTATGGATGTGCTGTTTAAGGAGGGAAAGCAATCGCTGATTGTGGAAGGCGGTGCGGCGGTGCTGCGCTCCTTTATCGGCTGCGGGTTGTGGGACGAAATGCGCGTTTTTCAGTCCGATACCTGTTTCGGACAAGGCGTGGCCGCCCCGCAGGTTTTAGGTGCGAAAAAAGCCTTTACGACGCATATCGGCCTCGACCGGTTGTCACTGTATCTACCGCGAAAAAGTGGGGTAGAAGTACCGGCGGGCGCGTTTTTATAACTCTTTTGAGCGCTCACGATTCCTGCGCCTCAAACGCTGTTTTTCCGGGAAAGAAGCTAAAAGAAGGATAGACAGCATGGCCGAAGCGGACAGCCTCTTTTGTCCCCGCCGGCGGGGCAAGCTATCCCGGAACGGGAAATCATAGGCCCTAAACCT
Organism: Bacteroidota bacterium; assembly: GCA_023391015.1. Taxonomy (GTDB): domain Bacteria; phylum Bacteroidota; class Bacteroidia; order Chitinophagales; family Chitinophagaceae; genus UBA1952. Next base: position 37,087 of record JAEWBT010000028.1, on the reverse strand, counting down.
GATTCGAGACAGAAAATATGAGTTTATAATCCAAAATTTCCGGAAAATCCACCATGACCGCTGAAAGCTACCGCACCCTTGCCGCCCCTGCCACCGCTGAATTCCGCGACCGCGGCAGCCGTTTTCTGGCCTTTGTATTTCCGGCGCGCGATGTAGCCGAAGCCAAGGCCGTGCTGGCCGAAAAGCGAAAAGAACATCCAAAAGCAAATCACCATTGCCTGGCCTATCGCATTGGCCCCGACACCCGCGCCTCCGACGACGGTGAGCCTTCGGGCAGCGCAGGCCGCCCCATGCTGGGCGCGATTGACAGCGCCGGACTGGATTACACCGCCGTCCTTGTCGTGCGTTATTTCGGCGGCACGCTGCTCGGCGTTCCGGGTTTGATTCATGCCTACCGGACGGCGGTCGCCGATGCGCTTGCCGGAGCCGAAACGGTGGAGAAATTCATTGAAATCCCCTATGAAATTACCTGCGACTACGGCTCGGTGGGCGATGTGCTGCGCGTGGTTCGGATGCAGGACGGAACGGTGTTGAAACAGGATATGCAGCTGTTTTGTACCGTCGTAGCGGGCATTCGGCCTTCGGTGGAAGAACGTTTTTTAAGCGCGATGACCGATATTCAAGGGGCGACGGTGAAGAAGGTGTAGAAATTGATTTTTGAAATCTTGCCCCTCACAAAGAAACTGTCCTGCCGCCAAAAAACGACTGTCATTCCGACGTTAGGAGGAACCCCGAAGGGCTCGCTGAAGGCAATCTGTATGAAATAAAGTTGTTTTGAATTTACTAAAGGCTAAACAGCCGCATTGGAGCAGATTCCTCCACTCCGCTTCGCTCTGGTCGGAATGACAGCAATACCAAGACTGCCATAACTTTGAATACCTTTTAGCGATGAAAAGTGCAGAAACGGCCCAGTGGATAAAAGAGCGGGCGGCGGCCTACGGGTTTGAAGACTGCCGGATTGCCAAAGCGTCGTTTCTGGAAGACGACGCGCGGCGGTTGGAAGACTGGCTGCACAACGGCTACGGTGGCACCATGTCCTATATCGAGCGGCATTTTGACCTGCGCGTGGATCCGCAAAAGCTGGTACCCGGTGCGAAGTCGGTGATTACGTTTTTAATGAACTATTTTCCGGAAAATTCCCAGCCGGAAGGCGTTCCCAAAATCGCCCGCTACGCTTGGGGCAAAGATTACCACGACACCATTCGCGGTCTTTTGAACGCCTTGCTGGAAGAAATGCGGGAAAAAATAGGCGCCATTGACGGACGCGGCTTTGTGGATTCTGCACCGGTGCTGGAACGGGCGTGGGCGGTGCGCAGTGGGCTGGGCTGGGTGGCCAAAAACGGCAACCTCATCAATCCCAAACGCGGCTCCTACTTTTTTATCGCCACGCTGATAACCGATCTGGACCTGCCCGAGGACGCGCCCTTCCAGACCGACCACTGCGGTACCTGCACCCGCTGCATCGATGCCTGCCCGACCGAAGCGATTCTTTCGCCCGCCGTGATTGACGCCCGGAAGTGCATTTCGTACCTCACCATTGAGCTGAAAGAAGCGGTGATGCCCATCGGCTTTGAGCACCGCGCCGACGATTGGGTGTTTGGTTGCGATGTGTGTCAGGAAGTGTGTCCGTGGAACCGGTTTTCCACCCCGCATAGTCAGCCTGATTTTACCCCGATTCCGGAAATCATGACCCTGACGAAAAGCGATTGGGAGGATTTAAATGAAGACTATTTCCGGAAAATCTTCCGCCATTCGCCCATTAGTCGTGCGAAGTGGAAGGGGATGCAACGGAACCTGGGGGCGATCGGGAACGCATAAAAGCAGGTAGAGAGGGCACGCTGCTTCGGCTGGTTGCTCCGCCACAAAAAGGTTAAAATAAACGCTGTTTTCATTCCTGCTTTCAAAACGCCCCGGTTTGGAAGTACTTTTATACGATTACGCTCCCATCTTTTTCATGAACAAAATTTTTTCTTCTGCCCTTCTGGCTGTGATGTTTGCCTCTTGCCAGAATACTGCCGACAATGATCCGGCAGTTTTGACATCCGACACGACCGACATGTCTATGACTACCACGCCGGTTGCTACAACAATGGATACCGGAAATGCTGCGGCTCCGGTACTGAATATGGAGGCTGCCCCGGCAGCCAACCAGAGTACGGCGGGTCTGAATCCGGAACATGGCAAACCCGGTCACCGCTGTGATATTCCGGTAGGCGCTGCCCTGAACAGTCCTCCGGGTACGCCTCCCGCTGCCTCGCCCGCTACCAGCAATGCGGCTCCGGCGGTCATCCAAACCCAGGCACCTGCATCCGTGGTGGCCCAGCCAACCGCAGAAAACGGACAACGCCTCAACCCGCAACATGGCCAACCCGGTCATGACTGCGCCGTTCCGGTGGGCTCGCCTTTGAAAGGCTAATGATTTTTAAGAGGATAGTAAACAAAGGCCGCAAAAGCGGCCTTTGTTTTTATGGGGATTCAGCAAATGGACATTTTCCTACAAGCAGATCATTTCCTGCCATCCATTCCGACCCCTGCTGCAATCTTCCGTACAGCTTAATATTCTTTATTTATTGGGCAATCCCGAAGAAACGCTTGCTGATGAATCTCTCCTGTATATGGTATTTTACGTCGACTGGGAAGATTTAAAGGATGAATATTTTCCGGAAAATCTTCCGGCATTTGCCAATTTTGACTTTTAACAGATTTAAAAACACCCAGAACAATGATTATTTAAGTCCTGATTTGGGGCTTGTTTTAGCGAAGATTTGCACGACGAAAATGTCCTTAGTCAAAACGGTATTCTCTTCTTCGTAGACACGTTTTTTATCTACCGGCTCATTTTTGCTGGTAAAGCCTAAGGCTCTCGCCTTTTAACTTTATTCGCGGACATTTCCGGAAATTACGGCTCGGTCTTTCCTGTATTCCGGATAGTCAAACACGTGTGAGCTAGAATCTACGTTCCGGAAAAAAAAAAGGGGTGCTACTCTTGATTTGGGTGTATTGTCGAACCTAGCGGCACTACAATATAAAAGTCTGATTTTCAGAGGATAGGAGTTAGTTTGCGAAAGAATTTGTGCAGTGGTTTTGTTCGTCTATTTTTGTGTTGGTGGAAATTTGTACGACCCTCATGGAAAAGTATAAAAGAAGAGACCTGAATGATAGATATTTCCTTTTGGATGTGTTCGAATGTCCGAAAGAAATCATTCTGTTTGCAGCGCAGTTAGGCAGCGAAACCGTGACGATTGAGAACTTTACACATTACAATAGGCAACGAGCCGAGTTTTACTTCGAAATTCTTTCAAAAGGGTTCTTAATGTCGCCATCGCTGAAAAGATTCGACGTTGATTTTTCCATTACAAAGAGTGAGTTTCTGCAGTTCATTGATGTGTGGGACGAGCAAGGCTGTTATGCAGTGTTCCATGACAATAAACTACTAAAATTTAAAGCGACTGAGTTGTCTGAAAATCAGCGGTACCGAGCGTTGGAGAATTTCGGCTGGACGATTGAAATTGCTGTTCCAGGTTCTGCTTCTGATGGCTGGGCACAAATTACTTCGCCGGACAAGCGGATTATAGACAAAATTGTAGAACAACTGACGAAATTCCGCTAACAGGCGGTTTTGTGCAAGTGTGGGTGACGAACAAGGCCTCAGCGGCAGTAACTCTGGTCAGCTTCAGTTCCGGCTGACAGAACGCTGATGAACAACAGAATAAAACTTGTACATTAGTCCTGCAATCGGCTACAGTTCCGGGCTGGACGTTTTCCAAATGCCACACCTGCACAAAGCCGAAGGCGTTGCGCCCGAACGCAATTATCTCCCCTCACCCATTCTTCCCCGTCAGCATCGGCACAAACGAAAAATCGCCAAACACTTCTTCTGTTATGCTGCCGTCCGACCCTTTCCGCAAACGCATCATTTTCTGTCCGCCCTCGTCGCCCACCGGAATCACCAGAATGCCGCCAAGTTTGAGTTGCTCTACGAGCCGGGGTGGAATAAACGGCGCGGCGGCTGTTACAATGCAGCGATCGAAAGGCGCATAGGTGGGCAGGCCCTCGTAGCCGTCGCCGAGAAACCGCTTGATATTGGGGTAGGAGCGGAAAAGGAAAAAATCGCTGAGGCGGTTATAGAGTTCGCGCTGCCGCTCAATGGTGAATACAAAAGCACCCAGCTCGGCCAGAATCACGCTCTGGTAGCCGCTGCCCGTCCCGATTTCCAATACTTTATGGAACTTCTGCACTTCCAAAAGTTCGGTCTGATAGGCCACCGTATAAGGCTGCGAAATCGTTTGCCCCGCACCAATCGGGAAGGCATGATCTTCGTAGGCGCGGCGCTCAAAAGCCGTTTCCAGAAAAAAATGACGCGGCACGGTCAGGAGGGCCTGCAACACGCGCTCATCGGTAATGCCTTTTTGGCGAATGCCATCTACCAGATTTTTACGGAGTCCTTTGTGGAAAGGCCGGTCTTCTTTGGGGGTACTGTGCAGCATGAGGGAATAGGGCAAACATACAACAACCCCGGCTACCGGAAGCCCAAAACCAGGGCCACACCCGCGCCGCCGGGCATTACCGCCGGGCGCACTTTCAGCGACAAATCGCGCGAAACGTCAAAGTTTTTCAGATGGGCAAACACCAGCGCATCCATCACCTGAAGCGTAAAGCCAAGGGCCGAAAAAAGCACCGTCAGATCCAGGTTTTGGCGGTAGCCGTCCTGCAGGGTTTTAAGTTGCTGCGAGTTGTAGGTTTTGGTCAATGGGTCGTCGGAGCCCAGCGGGTCGAGCGATGAAAGATAGGCGCTCCGGTATTTCTGATACTGATTGTTATTGTCAATCAGAAAATAACCGGCAGCGGCGATGCCGACATAGATCACCGGAATCTTCCAGTACTGCCGGTTGTAGGCCTGTCCCGCACCGGGCAAAAGCGCTGAGTACAGCGCGGCTTTTTTAGGAATGGGCTGGAACGGCCGGCGACGCGCAGTTGAGGTATCGGCGGCGGGTAGAAGGCTTCCGGCTTCGCGCGCATCCTGCCGCACGGCATCACGCACCGAGTCGGGCAGGGGCTCCCGGCTCAGCGTATCCGGAACGGGCTGTGCAAAACCGGAAACGGCGAGGCCGCAGCACAGCAAAACGAAAAACAAAAAGCGCATCAAGGGGCAAAGGTAAATAGGGAGGAGGAGTTAGTGGATATACCAGCCGCTCCCGAGAACCGATAGTGGAACAAGGCAAATTCACCTGTTTGATTTTGTCACCCCGCTGATGCTACTGTACAGCTCTGTAAGTAATGGCTTTTTCGTACGTTTATTTTGTTACCCCGCCGGAGGCGGGGTAACAAAATAAACGTACGAAAAAGGTTACCCCGCCGGAGGCGGGGTCTGAGAATAACAAGACAAGATGCACCATACCCATTCTAAGCCGATAAAAAACTATTTTTCTTTAACCAACAGCTGTGGTACCCCTGACCCTTGACAAACATTAGGTCGCGAAGCGACCACCCGGAAAACATAATCCTAATTGCTACAAACATCTGGTCGCTCCGAGACCATCTACATCTATCTATTGTTTCCTTTCTTGCTCCAAACAAAGGGGAAGGCTCAAAAAAAACACCCGCTGAATTCCGGAAAATTCAACGGGCGTTTCGCTATAAATGTCTTTCAAGGACGGATAACCTTACCGCCCTGCCATATCGTTCATAATCTGCACCGTCTCGGAGAGGTAAACGTCTTTTTTTAGGGCTTTCAGCCAGTCTTCGTTTTTCTTTACCGTGGTGCTGTCGCGGTTGATTTGCACTTCATCCGCTTTCAGGCTGCTAACGCTGATCGGCGTTCCGGCCTTTTCAATTTCTTCCAGGCGCTTGTTCAGGGCGTTGGCCTCGGTGAGTTCTTGCCGGTAGGCTTTTTCATTGAGCGGGAATGCCTTGCCTTCCTCGCGGGCTTTCATTTTCTTCGCACTGGTTTCAATCAGTCGGAAGGCTTCGTTTTTATCCAGTCGCGCTTTGCTACGAGACACCAGCGCCGGAATATTGCTTACTTTGTTTTCTTTCCGGATGGCCAGCGGTGCAATCTGATCCCAGGGCAGGGCCGATTTGTCGCGGCGTTCGCCGATTTCATCCAGCAGCTCGTAAGCATCGGGCAGCACCACGTCCGGAGCCACACCGCGCAGTTGGGTAGAGCCGCCGTTCACGCGGTAAAATTTCTGCATCGTCAGCTTCAGGGCACCCAGCGACTGATCGCCCGAGCTGTTCATTTTCAAATCGCCCGAGGCCGCCAGTTTCATGCGGGTCAGCGGGTCCAGCACTTCTTCCAGCCCAATCACTTTCTGTACGGTTCCCTTCCCAAAAGAATTGGTGCCTACAATCAAGCCGCGGTTGTAATCCTGAATGGCGGCGGCCAGAATCTCGGAAGCCGAGGCGCTGCCGTTGTTGATCATCACAATCAGCGGACCATCAAACAAAGTGCCGCCTTGCTCGTCGCGCAGTGTCATCGGCGCTGCCTGTGAGCTTTTGACCTGCACCACAGGACCTTTGTCGATGAAAAATCCAACAATATCTACCACGTCCGAAAGCGAGCCGCCACCGTTGTTGCGTACGTCAAAAATGATGCTTTTCGCACCGGCCTGCTTGAGCTTTTCAATCTCTACGGCCACGTCCGGCGCGCTGTGGCGACCATTGCGAACCGTGAAGTCGGCATAAAATTCCGGAAGGGTAATATAACCAATGGGGCCGTTTTTGCCTTCGATCAGGGCCGATTTGGCAAAGGTTTCTTCAATCAAAACATCGCCACGGGTAATGGGAATTACTTTTTGCGCGCCATCGGGACGGCGAACGGTGAGCCGCACTTCCGTACCTTTCTTGCCCCGGATTTTAGACACTACATCTTCCAGATCCCAGCCCTGCACATCTTCCGGCTCGGCGGTTCCCTGACCTACTTTGATAATTTCGTCGTTGGCTTTCAGCTCGCCCTGCTTCCACGACGGGCTGCCGGGGATGATGGCCGTAATCTGAATCTTGCCTTCTTCTTCCTTCAACTGCGCGCCAATTCCGGAAAAAGAGCCGGCCATTGCCTCGTCAAAGCGCTGTTTGTCTTTGGGGGGGAAATAATCGGTGTGCGGGTCTTCAGAGCCGGTGATGGCGTTCACGTAAAGAGCAAAGCGCTGGGCTTCGTCCAATTTGTGCATCCGCCGGAAAAACGTTTTCTGGTTTTTGGCAATCGCCTCGCGGGCTTCTGCTTCCAGCGCCACGTCGGTTTTCTTTTTTGCGCCGGTGGTGTCTTTGTCCTGCGCGTCTTTCAGTTCTACGTACTTCAGGAGCACGCGGTACTTCATGGCTTTGCGCCAGCGGTCCTGCAGGGCGGCGTCGTTGGCGGCATAGTCCAGCTTATCGCCCTGAAGCATAATGGAATCATTGGCCGTAAACGTAAACGGACTTTTCAACGCCGCCTGCACGTAGCCTTCAGCGCGGTCGATGCCTTTGGTAAAATAGGCATCGGCAGCGTCAAAAAAAGTGCTGGCACCGGTTTTCAGTTCGTCGTCGATGGCAAACTGATACTTTTTAAGGCTTTGGATTTCGGGCGCGGTAAAATACTGCTTGCCGTAGTCCAGTTGGGTAAGGTAGCGGTTCCAGATGCGGGCCGAAAACGAATCGTCGAGCGCGCGGGGCGAATAATGACCTTCGTTCACCGCCTTCATGATGGTGCTGAGGATCAGCTGCCGGCGGGTTTCGGGAACGGTTTTGCCTTCGGTGCTGATTTGCCGGAAGGCCAGGAAGCCGCCGAGCGCAGCGATAATCAAGAGGGGGATTAAGATCTTTTTCTTCATGAATTCCAGCATAGAGCGGAGCGGGCTGCTTGAGGCTTTCAAATGTAAAGGGATGTGTTGTTAAGCTAGACGTAAATTCAAAGCAGCCCAAAATGCCATTTGGCAGGGTCGCTTTTCGTAACTTGCACAGTGTTGAAACAAGAAATGATACAGAAAGTTTTCTTTCAGGATTTGGGGCGCGTGGCCTACCAACCGGCCTGGGATTACCAGGAAAGTCTCCTGCGCGAAAACCTCGACCTGAAGGCCGCTACAAATGAAATGCCGCCGGCGGAAAGACCTACTTTCCACAACCTGCTGTTCTGCGAACACCCCCACGTGTACACCCTGGGCAAGAGCGGCAAGCCAGAACATCTGCTGGCCAACAACGAGCGCCTCGCCCAATTGGAAGCCACGTTTTGCAAGACCAATCGCGGTGGCGATATTACCTACCACGGACCGGGGCAGATCGTGGGCTATCCGGTGCTGGATCTGGAAAAATTCTCTACTGACCTTGGCTGGTATATGCGGCAGTTGGAAGAAGTGATTATCCAAACCATCGCTGCCTATGGCATCACGGGCGACCGTCTGCCGGGCGCTACCGGCGTGTGGATCGATGCAGATGATCCTCAGAAAGCCCGGAAAATCTGTGCGATGGGCGTGCGGTGCAGCCGCTGGCTTACGCTCCACGGCTGGGCCCTGAATGTAAACACCAATCTCGCTTATTTCGATGCCATTGTGCCGTGCGGTATTGTGGATAAAGGGGTTACGTCTATGGCGCGAGAACTGGGCCACGAGCTGGATATCGAAGCGGTAAAAATCCAGCTTCAAAAAGCGTTCGAAACCGTTTTTGGCTGCGCTTTGTCGATAGCGGCGGTGCCGCGCCCGTTTGTGCAACCCGAAGAAAGTGTGTTGCCGGCATGAAGAAAGCGCTTTCGTTTGAGTGGGGAGAAGAACACCTGCGGGTGGATATCCATGCGCCGGCTGACCGGCACAGCCGCTTTGTAATGGGACTGGAAGCCACCGTTTTGCTGGGCCTCTGGGCTGGTCTCATTGCGCGGCGCTACCTGCTTTCCGAAACGCTTTTTATCCTCCTGCTATTGCTCCTGGCCGGCGTCACGGCGCTGCTGCTGGTGCGGTCGGCAGCCCGCCTCACCCATGCCGAAAAGATTTTTGTGGATGCTACCCACATCACCCTGACCCAAACCACCTGTTTCCGGAAAACAGTGCGCAGCTTCGACCTCGCCGGAATTGGTCCACTTCACTATTATTTTCCGGAAACCGAGACCGTGGCACCGCACTGCCGCCCCGGTGACTTGTTTTGCGATGCTCACAGTGCGCCCCTGCGCCGCGCCCTCACCCACAACGGCAATTTGTTTTTTACCTATGGTGGCAAGCGGATTTGTTTTGGCAAAGGCGTTTACAGCTGGCACGCCGAAGAACTGGGGTTCTACCTGCGGCTGTATTGCGGCAACGCGCTGCAGTTTGGTCCGGAGTGGAAAGAAATTCTGGCGGAAGATTAATGTTGGCGCTTCGCGATGGAACTGCATGTTGGAGGCTTCGCCGTTGGAGCCCTTCGGGCGTTGGATTTTCTTTCCAAATTTCTCGTCCGTAGAGACTTTGCATGCAACGTCTCTACCATATTCCTCATTCCTCTACCATATTCCTCATTCCTCATCCCTCACTCCTCATCCCTGTTTCTTGCTTCCCGAAATATTTCTACAATCCCTCGAAGGCTTGCCGGGCTACGACCGCACAGCGTTTACAGAAGCCCACGCACAGCCCGCGCCGGTTTCCTTGCGCCTGCATCCATTGAAAGGAGCCGACCTTTTTGCAGATGTATCGCAGGTGCCTTGGGAGCCCCTGGGGCGCTACCTGCCCGAGCGGCCTGTTTTTGCCCTCGACCCGCTTTGGCACGCCGGAGCGTATTATGTGCAGGAAGCGTCTTCCATGCTCGCCGGCTGGGCCTTTGATGCTTTATTTCCGGAAAAAAAAGGCTTGCGCGTGTTGGATTTATGTGCCGCACCGGGTGGAAAATCCACGCATTTGGTTTCCCTTTTGCCGCCCGATGCCTTGCTGCTGAGCAACGAAGTGATTCGCAGCCGGGCCGGCATTTTAGCCGAAAACGCCACGCGCTGGGGATATGCCAACCATTGGGTGAGCAGCAACGACCCGGCGGCTTTTGCGCAGTTGCCCGATTTTTTTGACTGCCTGGTGGTGGATGCGCCGTGTAGCGGTTCCGGCCTTTTCCGGAAAGACCCCGACGCGGTGGAAGAATGGAGTCTGGAAGCCGTGACATTGTGCGCCCAGCGGCAGCAGCGCATTCTCCACGACGCCTGGCCTACTCTCAAGCCCGGCGGCGTTTTGATTTACGCCACCTGTTCCTATTCTTTCGCCGAAGACGAAGCGGTAATAGACGCGTTTTGCCGCGAGACCGAGGCAAAAACAATTTCACTTTCGCCGCCGGCAGAGTGGGGGCTGGTGGAAGTGCAGACGGAGAGCGGCGCACAAGGCTTTCGCTGCTATCCCAACCGCGTGCGGGGCGAAGGGTTTTTTCTGGCGGCGCTCCGCAAGAAGGAAGTTTCCGGAAAATCTATCCAAAGAGAAAAGAAAGGCCGCTCACGCCATGATGCTGCTACGTGGAAAAAAGCTGCACACCTGCTTCAGGGCGAAGATTGGGCGTGCCTGCCGGCAGAAGACGGCAAAAGTTTCCGGGCCATCCCGGCAATTTTTGAAGAGGATTTAGCGCGGTTTCAAAAAACACTTTACCTGCGCAAAGCCGGTATTAACCTCGGTATGCCCGGTGCAAAGGAATGGATTCCCGACCACGCACTTGCAGTGGCTACAGCCCTTTCGGCGGATGTGCCGGTGGCAGCTCTGTCGTTGGAAGAAGCCTTACGCTACCTGCGGTGCGAAGACCCGGGCATTGCGCCCAACCAACAAGGCTGGTTGCTGGCGGCTTACGAAGGGCAAGGGCTGGGTTGGATGAAGGCCGTGAAAGGACGCATCAATAACTACCTGCCGCGCCCTTTAAAGCTGCGGTTGCGGGGCGATTGACCGGCGGAGATTTCCGGAAAATAAAGCCTTTATAAACGGATTAAAGGCGTGGTGATTGAGGTGCATCATGATTTTAAAGTGGTACACAACCCCATTTAGGTGATGCTATATCCTATTTTGCTACTGCACAACCGCATTTGGATGTTACTATATCGTTTTTTACTACTACATCACTGCATTTGGGTGTTGCACAACTGCATTTAGGTGGTGCACAACCGCATTTGGGTGTTACTATATCATGGAAAGCTAATACATCGACCCTCTGAATTTTTGTACACGCGTTTTTTGTACTATGTTTTGATGGTTAAATCGCTCGCCTGCAATCGTGGCAGTGCACGCAGAAATGCCAGAGAGGAGGAGGCATATCACCGCTCTCTAAAAAAACCAATCGTCTTTACCAACACCCATGTCTGCAAATCGTTCCTCAAAACCCTCTTTATCCATCATTATAATTTCACCCATACCCGGCTTACTTTTGCGCCACTAAACCGTTTTTTTAAAACCATCTCATGAGCATCATCGCCTCTGTATTTGCCCGCCAGATCTTGGACTCGCGCGGAAACCCGACCGTGGAAGCCGAAGTTGTAACCGCCGACGGCGCTTTTGGCCGCGCCGCCGTTCCCTCCGGTGCCTCCACCGGTAAGCACGAAGCCGTAGAATTGCGCGATGGCGACAAATCCAAATATCTGGGCAAAGGCGTTGAAAAAGCCGTGCAACACGTCAATACCACCATTGCTGAAGCCCTCGAAGGCATGGACGTAACCGACCAACGCGCCCTCGACGCGGCGATGCGGGAAGCTGACGGAACGGAAAACAAAGCTAAACTGGGGGCCAACGGCATTCTGGCCGTGAGCATGGCCGCCGCCCATGCCGCTGCCGAAACCACCGGCCTGAGCCTTTACCGCTACATTGGCGGCACCAACGCGCGGACGCTGCCCGTGCCGATGATGAACATCCTCAACGGCGGTGCCCATGCCGATAATAAGATTGACTTTCAGGAATTTATGGTGATGCCCATTGGGGCTTCCACTTTTTCGGAAGGCTTGCGCTGGGGCGTGGAGATTTTCCACTCCCTTAAGGCCGTGCTGAAAAGCAAAGGCATGAATACCAACATTGGCGACGAAGGCGGTTTTGCACCCCCGGAAATCCAAAGCAACGAAGAGGCGATTGAGACGGTGCTGATGGCGATTGAAAAGGCAGGCTACAAGCCGGGCGAGCAGGTAACGATTGCGATGGACGCGGCTAACTCGGAGCTATACAGCGATAAGACCGGTCGCTATACGTTCCACAAAAGTTCCGGAAAAGAAATGTCGTCAGACGAGCTGGTGGCCTACTGGGTGGACTGGTGCAAAAAATACCCCATTACCTCTATCGAAGACGGCATGGCCGAGGACGACTGGGCGGGTTGGAAAGCCCTGACCGATGCCTTGGGAGACCGTGTGCAACTGGTGGGCGACGATTTGTTTGTAACCAATGTTAAGCGTCTTTCGGAAGGGTTTGACAAGGGCGTGGCCAACGGCCTGCTGGTGAAGGTGAACCAAATTGGCTCCCTGAGCGAGACAATTGACGCCGTGAGCATGGCCCAATTCAACCGCTACAACACCATTATGAGCCACCGCTCCGGCGAGACCGAAGACGCTACTATTGCGGACCTGGCGGTGGCGCTCAACTGTGGGCAGATCAAAACCGGCTCGGCGTCGCGCTCTGACCGGATGGCGAAGTACAACCAACTGCTGCGCATCGAGGAAGAGCTGGGTGCGGCGGCTTATTATCCCGGAAAAGCGTTGCGTTTCGGAAGGTAATTCTTAGCTTCAAAAGCCTATAAAGGCCGCCGGAAAACAATCTTATTTTCCGGCGGCCTTTGCATTTTCCGGAAAATCGGAATTGGTTTCCGGAAATTTATTGCTACAGGCCTTTGAAATATCCTGCCGGATGGATTGTATTTTTACGCACCCTTTCAAACCGTTTTCGCTGTGAATTTCCTACGTCTCATCTTCAACAAATACATTCTGGTGCTGGCCTTGTTTGTGGTGTGGATGACTTTCTTCGATCGCAACGATTTTGCTTCGCAGCAGCGCTCCAAAGCACATCTGGCGGAGCTGCGCCAAAGTATTGACTATCTGCATGCGGAGATTGACCGGATGGACAGCGAGCGGGTGGCGCTGGTGCAAAACCCGGAAGCGCTGGAAAAATTTGCCCGCGAAAAATACCGGATGAAGCGCGACGGAGAAGATTTGTATGTGATTGAACCCTAAAAGGGCGGAGGATGCGCAGCGATTTAAACGTTAGGGACAAGGTCGGGCTTTTGCAGGTTGTCCGAGTCGCAATGGAACAGTAACAACGCCGGAAGGCGTTTTGATGCGGGCGAAATCTGGTTGAGTGGTATCTACTTGTTGAACAATTGGAGGTGCATCCTGCCAAAACCAATTGATGTATTGTGCAAAAGACCAGCGCGCGTACACAACCGTGTCTCCCGGACGCCAGCGCTGCCGGATCGCAGTTGCCATGCCCTCGATATCCGGCGTAGCGGCGGCTGATAAACACTGTGGTTTGCTAAAACCATTAAACCCTTTTCCCGACCAAGCGGTGTAAATACTAAGGCATAGCCGCAGTCCAAGCGCTATTACTGCAACAACTGCTGTCAGGCGCCAGTTGCCTTTCTCCTGCAACCCACTGTTTATCCCAATAGCCAGCCAGAGGGCTCCGAAGGGAATGCAGAACATCCAATAGCGGGGCACCAGCAGCAATCCTTTGCTGGTAAATAAAAGATGACTTATCACAAAAACCGTTTGGGTGGCAATGATAAGGGCTGCAATCCGGACCCAAAACCGCTGAAACTCCGGCAGCGGCTGCCTTAAAATCCGCAGGCAAAGTGCCCATCCCGGGAGGGCCAGCAAGATATTGAAGACCGCTTTGAAGCCAGGCTGTGGATTCGTAGCTGCTCCGAAAAGCGTAGCCAGGTTAGTGCCCAGGCCAATAAGCGCCTGCTGCGTTGTAAGTGTTGCGAACCAGGCGGTTTTGCTTTGCGCCGATTGCTCGTGATACCGGAAAACCGATAGGAGGGCTTCTATCCCATTTAAGGGGATCAACCACAAGAAAATTAAAATCAGAACTCCGGCAACACCGGCTGTCCAAACGGGAACTGAAACCTTTTTGCGCTCATGAAACAGCAAATAAAGCCCTTGTCCCAGAATTACCAGCGCTGCAAAATATTGGGTTAGAAAGAAAACAGTCCAGACGCAGCCCAGCAGAAATGCAGTTGCAGGTCTCTTATGTTGCACCAGTTTATAGAGCACAATTCCGGAAAGCAAGGCCAGAAAAATACCCAGGGTGTAGAACCGACTATAGCGCGCAAGGTCCATCAAAAGGCCGTTAAAGAGCAGCAGGGTAGTTGCCAGCCATGCCAGACGCGGCGGGGCGTTCCGGCGTAGAAACACCCAGAGCAATGCGCCCGTCAGAACCAGAAAAAGAACCGCTGGCAGGCGGGCATTAAAAACCGTAACCGGCGCTGTTGCGAACCATCCGTGAAGCAGTAGGAAATAAGGCAAACCTTGTCCGTTGTCGCTCAGGGCCGTATTGACAGTATTGGCATAGGTGAAGCGTCCCCAATAGTCGGCGGGTGTAAATGTTTTTCCGGCAATCGGATTCTGAACAAAAGTGCCGAAGGTGCGCTTTCCATGTGTATTGCCGCCCAAGCCGGTTGCAATGTTGAGCGTATAACGCTCATCAAAATCGACCGATTTATCATTGATGCGCCAGAGGTAAGTAGCCATCGCGAAGAGCAGCAAGAGCGTGGGCAGCAGGATTTGGCGCAACATAAGGCGAAGCTAACAGGTTCGATGGGGCTTTTCAAAAAGCAAAAAAGCAAGGCATTTTCCGGAAAAATGCCTTGCTTTTTGAAAAAGGAAATCTAATTGCTTATGGGAAGATACCCAGCTCTTCGTAGGCCGCACCCACTTTGTTGATGGCAACGATGAACGCTGCGGTGCGCATGTCTACCTCCGGATGCGCCTTTTGCGCTTCGCGGATTTCGTGGAAAGAGCCAATCATAGTGTCTTCCAGGCCGGAATATACGAGATCTTCTTCGTCGGGGCCGTGCATCAGCATTTGGCGCTCCTGCTCGGTTACGCTTTTACCGGTCATGTTTTCTACCGTACGGATGATGTTGGCGTTCTGGTTTTCGGTGAAGCGCTTGTCCATCCGGCCAAAACGTACGTGGCTGAGGTTTTTCAACCATTCAAAATAAGAAACCGTTACACCACCGGCGTTCAGGTACATATCCGGAATCACCACGACGCCTTTCTTAAATAACACCTCGTCGGCCTCCGGCGTCAGCGGGCCGTTGGCACCTTCGCCAATGATTTTGGCCTGAATGCGGTCGGCATTTCCGGCGTTAATCACGTTTTCCAAAGCAGCCGGGATCAGGATATCACAGGCCTGCTCCAGTACTTCGGCAGAATTTTTGAAATCAGTAGCACCGTTGCCGTAGCCTAGGATCGAGCCGGTGGATTTGCGGTGTTCTACTACTTTATAGAGGTCCAGGCCGTCTTCGCAATAAAGGCCGCCTTCGTATTCTGCCAGACCCACGATGATGGCACCGGCGTCGTAGAAGAACTGCGCCGCGTGGAAGCCTACGTTGCCGAGGCCCTGAATAATCATTTTCTTACCGGTAATGCCTTTGGTAAGCCCGAGGTTTTTCATGTCTTCCTCGTAGTTGCAGAACTCCCGGACGCCGTAGAAGATACCGAGGCCGGTAGCTTCCTTGCGACCGCGCACACCGCCCTGGCTCACCGGTTTTCCGGTTACGCAGCCCAGTGCGTTGATGTCGCCGGGGTTCAGCGAAGCATAGGTATCGGCGATCCAGCTCATCTCGCGTGCACCGGAGCCATAGTCAGGGGCAGGCACATCGATGCCGGCACCAATAAAGTTTTTCTTCACCAGCTCGGAAGCATAGCGGCGGGTGATTTTTTCCAGTTCAAAAACCGAGTATTTTTTAGTGTCGATTTTGATACCGCCTTTACCACCACCGAAGGGCACGTTCACCAAGGCGCACTTGTAGGTCATCAGGGCGGCCAGGGCCATCACCTCATCCTGATTCACGTCCATCGAGTAGCGGATACCGCCTTTGCAGGGCAGCTTGTGGTGCGAGTGTTGCACGCGGTAGGCTTCGATCACCTCTACGTTGTCGCCGATGCGCACCGGAAACTTCATCCGGTACACAGAGTTACAGGCCTTGATTTGTTCCAGGATACCGGACTCAAAGCGGGTGTATTTGGCCGCCTTGTCGAAGTTGCGCTCTACGCCTTGAAAAAAGCTGTAGTGCTCGGAATTGTTTTGTGCCATTTCGGTTTTTTTGGCAGTAAAAAAGGAAAAAAATATAAAAAAAGAAGAGGCCAGGTTTTACTTCGCCTCTTGTTCCAATCGGGTAATCTTCCGGTCGAGCCGGAAGAGGTATATGAAAATTCCGGCGAAGATAATCGCTAATACCACAACAACGACCCAAATCTTGCCATTAGAGCGCATCACATCGGCCATTTCCGGGGTATTTTCCTGAGCAAATACCGGCAGCGCTGAAAAAGCAATCAAAAGAAAGCAGAGGGTGCGCTGAAAAATCTTTGTTTTAGCCATGGCGAAAGGTTTGATTTTCTTCAATCCGGCTTTGCAGACGGGAGATGCGAAAGCGCAGCTGGCTCATCCATACCCCCAGCAAAAACCAACCAACAACCGCCGGATAAAACACCATCCGCATCCGGGCATCAAGGTCGTAGTTAGAGAAGGCGGGGTTGCCACCGTTGCCTGGATGCAGGGAATCCACCATGCGGGGAATCACGAACAGCAGGGGAAAAATCATGGCGTAGGCAAAGACATTGTACACCGCCGATATCCGGGCTTTTTTCTCTTCATCGGCAATGCCACTGCGCAGCACCAGATAAGCAAAGTAAGAAAGCATGCACACCGCCGTGCCCAGTTGTTTTGGGTCGTTGCTCCAGGGCTCGCCCCAGGTATAGGCCGCCCAGGCCATGCCGGTAAGCATTCCGAGAATGGAATACAGGACGCCTACCTTGAGCCAGCTTACGGAGCGTAAGTCGTCTTCCGGATTTCCGGAACGCAGGTATTTGATAGCATAGATGAAAGAGCCGGTGAAAAGCCCCAGCATCCCAAACCACATCGGCACGTGGAAATACAGGTTGCGGATGGATTCATTGAGGATATGGCGTGCGGGTACTTTCCCCAACAGCCCGGCAAAAAGCGTGACAGTCAGCAACGCCACGCAAAGCAGTTTCCACCAATTGTTTCGACTGAAAAAAAACATGATCCGCTCTAGGTGCGCAAAGGTAAGGAGAGAAAAGGTGTCAGGGATTAGGAGTTAGGTGTTAATGAGTTGATAGGGTTTAAAGGGGTTGATTTCCGGAAAATTCAGGTTTCCCATTTCCGGAAAACAATCGCCTGTTTCCGGAAAATGCTATCACTTTCTGTGCTTACAGACAAAGTTTTGGGCTTATTTAGAGTCTATCTATCAAAACCTCCTATCCACCTACTTATTCCTCTGACTTAAATCCTACCCCCCGTTTTACTCTGTCCACAATACCGGAAAAAGGACCATTCCCAAAGCCAGCAACAGAACATCGAGGCCGGCGAGGGAAGCTACCAGACTCCACCAGCCTGGGGCGACGGTGGGCGAGAGGCCGGCCAGCGCCATTTTACCCAAAAGCATCAGCACCGGCAACAAAAGCGGGAAACCCAGAATGGCCATGAGGGCCGCATTGCCCCCCGCACGGGACGCAATCGCTGACAGAAACGTAAAAACCAAGGACAACGACAGGCTTCCCAGTAGCGCTGTGAGCAGAAACTCAAAGGGCCGGTAGAGCGGCAATCCCAGCAAAAAGGTGAACAAACCAAGACTGACAGCGGTTACCAGCAGTTGCAACAGCAAGCCATAAGCCAGCTTGGAAAGAAAATAAGCGCGGGGTGGGGCCAAAGTGGCGTAATACCGGAAGCGCGCCGGGCTATCGGCCAGAAAACTGCGGGCCGCCGCATTGACCGCCGCAAAAAGCTGCGAAACCCAAAAAAGAACATTCCAGACTGCCGCCTCGGGCCGCCCGGCCATAGCATAAATGATAAAGACTGTGCTGCCTACATACAGCAAAACGCCAAAGAGCATGTGCTTGTGTCGCCACTCGGCGGTGAGGTCTTTGCGCAGCAGAGTAAGGAGAGCGTCCACAACGGCGAATGTAAGATTCTGAATGTTCCCCTAAAAAGCCCTTACCTGTTTGTTGGTGATATCATTTCAAACCAGCTTTCCGGCAGGAAAGAAAATTTCCAGAAAAAATTTGGTCGTTTCAAATCGCGCTGTACATTTGCACTCCCAACAGCGGACAACGGGTCGGCAGAAGGGAAAAAAGTTCTTTTTAAGCGGAAGTAGCTCAGCTGGTAGAGCACGACCTTGCCAAGGTCGGGGTCGCGGGTTCGAATCTCGTCTTCCGCTCTTTTTCTTTCAAATTCCAAACAAAGCTTTGTTTGGAATTTTTTGTTTAGTGCCGGTTTTATATTTGCGCTGGTTGCGCCCTGGTGGTGAAATGGTAGACACGAGGGACTTAAAATCCCTTGAGCCGCAACGCTCGTGCCGGTTCGAGTCCGGCCTGGGGCACCTTGATTTTAAAAGCATTCTATAACCCCCGACGGGGCAGAATGCTTTTTCTTTTTTTGCCCGGAGCCGCCGACTTTGAAAGAAATATTGCGTAAATAGGATTCAAAAAAATACGCAAACTTTTTTCCCCAAATTATCGTTACTTTTGGTGCCCCTGTCCTGGAATGACAGGATCACTAAAAGCTCATGATAAAGAAATTACTCCTTTCTACAGCTGTGTTGACGGGCGGTTTGGTAAGCGCATCTCATGCGCAGAACGCCGCTACGTGCTATACAGACGAGATGCGCCGGCTTGCCGAGCAGCAGTATCCGGAACAGATAGCCAAGAGCGAGGCAAAATGGAAGCAAATCATTGATGCTTCTCTGTCTAAAATGGATTTATCGCAGTATGCTAAAACCACTTTCACGGGCAGAGATACCACCACGGTTTATCACATCCCGCTGGTTTTTCACCTCGTTCATAACTACGGAACTGAATTTGCCGGCCTGACCGACAATCAGGTGTACGAAGCCGTTAAGCAGATCAACGAGGCTTATAACCGCATGAACGCTGATACTTCAGTTGTGATTGCGCCTTTTAAAGGGTTGATCCGTGGTACCGGAACCAAATACATCGGCAAGACAAAATTCGTCTTCCACCTGGCGCAGAAAGACCCGATGGGCCAGCCTACCAATGGCATCACCCGCCAGCGCCACTACCTGACGCTCAAAGGGGGCGACCTGGGCAAGCTGGGTGGCTGGGCTCCGGATTCTTATGTAAATATCTGGATCAACACCTACATCACCAACTCCAGAGCGGCTGCTTATGCCTATCAGCCTACCACAATTGACAACAACGCAGCTCTTAAGGTTGTAGATGGGATTATGGTGGCCTATCAGGCTACCATCAGCAGCTACGGCACTATCAATGGCGATCAAACCATTGCCCACGAACTTGGCCACTACTTTAGCCTGGCTCACGTATGGGGCAATACCAATGACCCGAATGTCCGTTGCGGCGACGATGGTGTCTTTGATACGCCCCCCACAAAAGGCCACTCCGGTGGTGGATGTAACAGCCCTTCCGCTATTTATGACACGACCTGCACGCTCACAGGTGCAATTATGGGCAAGGTGGAGCTGGATTCTGTTACCAAGAAAACAGATACACTCACTAATAATGGCATCTCTTTCGACGCCTACTCGCTGTTTTATCTCAACTCGATTGATATCTATTCCGGTGCCGACTCCGGTGCTGCATATGCCATTCAGCTGACCCGCAACGGCAATCCTGTTTATCTCTATCAGGATACGTTCCGCGTTCGCAAAGGAACCAAACTAACCCTGCCGCTCAATTGGAAAATCGGGGCCGGTGATGGCTATAAAATGAGCTTCCTGCGCAATCCGGGCGCTTATGCAGATACCAATCGGTTGCTCCTGCCTTACAGAAAGATTTCCGGCGCTGTTTATTTTACCTCCAACGATACTGCACAAGGACAGACCTACCGTTACTTCTATAACTGGAAGATGAAGTACGGCTTCTTTAGAATTATGGACAGCTCGGAGTATAGCAGCTTCTATGTCTATAACGCTGCCGGTACCATTCCATCGCAGGCGATCCCGCTGCCCGACGGTGGCTTCCTGGTGGATTATGCCGATACGACCAACTCGCAAAACATCATGGATTACACTGGTTGTTCCAAGATGTTCTCCGACGGTCAGGCACAACGGATGCGCCTTTCGGCCAGCAGCCCGATCGCCGATCGGAACAAGCTTTCGACAACCGCCAACCTGATTCTCACTGGTATTATGGATGCCAACGGCAACATCCTCCCGCGTCAGGATGTGCGTCCGGTAGCCGACTTCTCTGTTCAGCGGTATAACTCTATTGATGAGCGCTTATTTGTTTCCCCAGGTATTTATAACTACGGTGACATCGTTTATAAGTGTACCGGCGAAACGTTTACCTTCAACAACCGTACTACCGGCGACACCGTTAATGCAAATGACCTGGTAGAGTGGACTTTCAGCAATGGTGCCAGCCAACCCACCTCTACAAGCCATTTGCCTAACATTCAAACGTCCTTTTCTCAGCCTGGCTGGGCTACGGTAAGCCTGCGTGTGCAAACCAATGCCGGGGCCGATACCGAAACCCGTCAACCGGTTTATGTGGCGGATGCAAACAATAAAATTGCCCCTATCGGTTACTTCCAGGATTTCAACCCGGGAGGCGATATGGACCGCTGGCCGATCTTCAACTACTACAACAACTCCTTTAAGTGGGAGCATGTTAACAACGTAGGCGGATATGACCAAACCAGCATTAAATACAATGGATATGACTACCGGTATGGCGTGCAAAACCCAATTGCAAGTCTGCCCGGCGGCTCTCCGGATGGCGATTTCGATGATTTCTTCTCCCCACCATTTGACCTGAACGGCCTCAACAACGGCGGCAACCTGAACCTGAACTTCCTGTATGCCGGTGCCAGCCGCTCCAGCGTCAGCGATGAAATCAACGATACGCTTCAGATTTATGCCAGCACCGACTGCGGCAACACCTGGCGTCCCATTGATGTGATGGGCAAACGCGCACTTAACAACAACGGCGTTATCAGCACACCGTTTACGCCTACCGGACTGTGGAACTGGAAAGAGCGCAATATTGACCTGCGGCAGTACGTAAACCCCGGAACCAACAGCATTATGTTCCGTTTCCGCTACCGTCCCGGCGTCATCCCGACTCCGGAAAATGCCGGCCCGCGCCTTGGCTCCGGCAACAACTTCTACATCGACCGGATTTATGTTTCCAACAACGGCCTCGGCGTGAACGACCAACTGCTCGCCGAGCGCGGCATGGTTCTGGCTCCAAACCCAACCAACGCCGGTACTTCTATTTACCTGAAAAACGCGAACGGCGACGTAAATGTTACCATCAGCGACATTACCGGTAAAGTAGTATATCGCGCTACCACACAAGGAACCGGAAGCCTGACAACCATTGAGATTCCGGCTTCGGCTGTAGCTGTAAAAGGCATCTACGTGGTACAGGTAGCTTCCAGCGGCCTCAACCACACCGAAAAACTGGTTGTGAACTAATCCAGCCTCAACCAACTTCTTAAAACGGCTTCCGAAAGATTTCGGAAGCCGTTTTTCTTTTTCAATACACATCTCCTTTTGGGCCTTCGGCTTTTCAATGCCTGCGCCCATGCTTTTCCTTTTCCACCCGCAGTAGCCAGTTTCCGGAAATTTCTATCTTTTGAGCGAGCCCAATAGGTGCTAATCCTACGATTTTGCTCCGTGTGGGCAGCTTTTTGCTGTGTTAAACAAGCTTTTCGCTGTATCGAGGCAGCAAAAAGCTCATTCGAGGCAGCAATTTGCTTAATAAGGGTAGCAAAAAGCTTGCTCAAGGCAGCAATTCGCTTGGTAGATATAGCAAAAAGCTCATTTTACCGAGCAAAAAGCTGCATCAAGTTAGCTTTTTGCTGCATAGAGGCAGCAAAAAGCTAAGAATACCCTTCTAAAAGAGAGGTGGACGCTTCCTTTATTGACTGTGTGGTTCCGGAAATTGCGGGCTTCGAAAAGCTCAGCCTGACGCACGTTTCCTCATCAGCAACTGTGTCACCCTGAGCTTGTCGAAGGGCAGGCTTGTCGAAAGGCTGCAAACCGTCATCCTTTAAAACCAAACCAATAAGTATTCAAATCCTGCGTTCTAAAACGAGACGCACCTTAGTTTTCAGGAGCATCCAACGCCAACCGCTGCCCATGCTGCGTTTGTTATCTTTGCCGCTGCTTCCTAAAAACTAACTTGCTTTTTCAACGCTGTTCCGCATGACCGATACCACCATTATTTCGCTTCAGAATTGCCAGATCTATCAAGGAGAAAACCGCGTGTTGCGAAACGTTCAGTTTGAAGTCGAAAAAGGCGAGTTTGTGTATTTGATTGGAAAAACCGGCAGCGGAAAGTCCAGCCTGCTCAAAACCCTCTACGGCGACCTGCCCCTGCGCGAAGGCGAAGGCCACGTTGCCGGCCATGACCTGCGCAAAATCACCTGGAAAACCCTGCCGGCCCTGCGCCGTAACCTGGGTATTATTTTTCAGGATTTCCGCCTTTTGCCCGACCGCAATGTTTACAACAACCTCGAGTTTGTGCTCCGCGCCACCGGCTGGAAAGACAAGGCCCTGATGCGCGAAAAAATCGACAGCGTACTGGGCAAAGTAGGCCTGCGGGATAAAAGCGAGAAGATGACCTACCAGATGAGCGGCGGTGAACAGCAACGCGTGGATATTGCCCGCGCTTTGCTCAACAATCCCAAGCTGATCCTCGCCGACGAACCCACCGGAAACCTCGACCCCGACACCCGCGACGAAATCATGAGCCTGCTGCTCACCATCAGCCGCGACTATAAATCGGCCATCATCATGGCTACCCACGATTACACCATTATCCAGAAATACCCGGCCCGTGTGGTGCGCGTAGAGAATGGAATGGTGCAGGATGTTTCGCCCGTGTATGCAGCGAGTTAAGACCGTTTAAAACCCCGCTTTACTTCCTGCACGAAGTGTTTGACCAAGGGCCAGGCACCCCAAAAGGGCATGACCGGGATATAGGCCGGATGACGCAGGCAAAATTGCAAAATCACCTGTCCCTCGGCTTTGCGCATTTCCCAGCGCCGGCTGCTGTGGCCGCCTGCCGAAAGGATGGGCCGGCCTAAAACCGTAAGCGTTTCCGGAAGATAATAGACAGGGCCTGCCTCGGCGTGGCGCAGGAAGTAATCGTAGTCTTCCATCCAGCGCAGCTTTTCATCAAACCGCAACGCGCTTCTGCAAACCACCGCACAAGGCGTTGCCACCGGATTGCGCAGTAGAAGACCTCTCAGCGGAAAGCGCTTCGGGATGACAGGCGACGAAATCTGAGGAACCAACGCGTGGTCGTGGAATAACAACCAGGCATCCGGGTGCGTTTTCAAAACATCCGCCACTCGTTGCAATTTTTGCGGCAGCCACGAATCATCGGCATCCAGAAAAGCCAGGTGCGTGCCGGTTGCGGCCTCAATGCCGGCATTCCGCGCCGCGCTGGGGCCTTTATTTTCCGGAAAACGAATGAGGTTTACCCGGTCTCTAAAAACCTTTTGAATCAAATCCGCTGCGCCGTCGGCACTCCCATCGTCAATCACAATAATCTCAACAGCCGGATGCGTTTGCGCTAAAACACTCTCAATGGCCCGTGCCACCGTTTCGCGGTTGTTGAAAACCGGAATGATAACCGAAAACAGGGGCGTTGTCCTCATTCCGCAAAAACATTTTCCCACACCTTTAGCAACCGCGCTTCCTCGGCCTGCCAGTTATAAATCTCCCGCGCTGCAAGGCAGTTTTGGCGCAGCCGGTCGGCATAAGCAGCATCTTCCAAAAGCCGGTTCAGGGCTTCGGCAATGCTTTCCGGCGTGATTTGGGGCAGGAGTGTAGCCACCTCGAAACGGCTGTTGATGGCTTCGTACTCTGGATAGGCACCGGCCAGCTGGGGCACGCAAGCGTGCATGTAATCAAAAAAACGGTTCGCCAGACTATATAAATTGCTTTTGCTGCGCGCCTCAAAAAGTGTGATGCCCACTGCCGCGCCGCGCGTGTAGCGGGGCAGTTCGGTCGGCGGAATGTAACCCGTGAATGTAACTT
Source organism: Bacteroidota bacterium (assembly GCA_023391015.1). Taxonomy (GTDB): domain Bacteria; phylum Bacteroidota; class Bacteroidia; order Chitinophagales; family Chitinophagaceae; genus UBA1952. Next base: position 12,946 of record JAEWBT010000028.1, on the reverse strand, counting down.
TCTCTTCCAGTCCCAACTCCCGCACCATTTGCTGCGCCTGCTGCATAAAATTACCGTCGCCGCAAATCAGCAGTTTGCCCCGCACCATTTTCATTGCCGGTAAAAGCTGTTCAAAACACCGGCCTTTATTCACCGCGCCCTGGTACAGAATATAGCCGTGCATTTCCGGAATGGGCTGCAAGGGCCGCAACACGGTAGCGTTCCGAACAATGGCATACTCTACGCCGTAGCGCTCCCGGAATTCCTGGGCATAAGTAGTGCTCACGGTGTAGCCGTGCGGGAAATGGGGCACCGTAGCGCGCTCTATTTGGAGCCACATTTTGCGTGTTGCCGGTCTGGAAACCACTTCTTCCATTTCCGTAAAAAGCTCGTGGGCGTCATACACGCGCTTCAGGCCCCGCAGGCGGGAGGCCAGCAACACCGGATAAATTGTGTCCAGGTCAATGGCGCAGAGCGCATCGGCAGGACAGCGCATCAGGAAGAAAAACAGCTTGATCCAATACCGGAAATAAAACATTTTCCCGGCATCCGTTTTCCGCATATCCAGTCGCACCTGCCGGTAAGGTTGCTCCGGAAGGTCTTTGGAATTCTGCCGCAACCGCCCTACAAACGTTACGTCGTAGCCCGCTTTTTGCAAGGCCGTGCAGATGCGAATCATCCGTTGGTCATAAGCCGGATCGGAAGTAGCAACGCAAACGATTTTTTTAGGAGCAGCCATGCAGTGTTTTGTTTGATGGAACGGAACGGGGGGTAAGAATCAGAAGCCGGGTGTGAGGCAGTTGTGTTTGGTAAAGTATGGTTGGGAAGTAATTTTTCCGGAAATAAACCTTATAAATCACTCTCAACCTTATCAACCCTCCCGCTGCCAGTCTTTTTCCCGAACCAGATAAATTTTTTCCCCTTCCGGCGTCCGGAAAAACGGCGGCTCAAATCCGGGCATATAAGTTGCGCGAAGGGTATGGAGAATCGTTTTTGCGTCGGCGGTTTCCGGAATTTCTTTCAGCGCTTGCATTTCTGCTTTGAAATGCAGGGAAGTTCCCCGCGTGGCTTCTAAGGTTCGTTGGGAAGTAAGCTGGAAATTTCCGGAAATCAAGGCCGGTAGTGTCTCTTTAAAAAGCGCCACCGAAGCTGCTTCGGTTTGTTCATACAGCGTTTCTACCCAGCAGTTTTCGGGAATCGGAAAGCGTTTTTCGGCAATCATGTCGCCGTGGTCAATGCGGGTGTCCATCACGTGTAGGGTGGTGCCAAATTCCACCTTCCCATCCAGCAAGGCAAACGAAAACTGATTGGCTCCGCGATATTCCGGCAAAGGCGCCATGTGGAGATTCACGGCCAGCCGCGCTTTGGACAGTTCGTTTCCGGAAAGAAGCTTGTGGTACTGCACCGAGTACAAAAGATCGCATTCCGGAATGTCAGCCGGATTTTCCAACACCGGAATACCGTTTTCCGCAGCCAGCACTTCCAGGGTTGCAGTTCCGGAAAATTCAGCTCTTTTTTGCGTCAGCAGCCCAATTACGCGGTAGCCGAGGGCTTTCTGCTGCTCGATTAAATACTGAAAACACTGGTAGCCCACCGGCTTAGACCCCAGGAAAACAACGGTTTTTACGTTCATGAGAAGAAGCTGCGCAAGTTACGGCTGCCGGTTATCTTCGCCCCTGCTATGCGCATTTTGGTGCTGACCAACCGCGTGCCGTTTCCGCTCACCGACGGCGGCGCCCTGGGGATGGATGTTTTTTTGAAAGGTTTCCCGGAAGCCGGCTGCCAAACGCGCCTGCTTTCGATGAACACTACGCGCCACCCGGTGACCACCGAAAGCCTGCCGCAGGTGTGGCCCGGATTGGAAAAAATCCGAACCGTAAGTGTGGACAATGCCATTCGCCCCTTGCCGCTGCTGCGTAACTGGCTTTTGGGAAAAGACCCTTATCATGTGGAGCGCTTCCAAAGCAGCGATTTTGCAGCCGCGCTCGTGGCGGAACTGGCGGATTTTCAGCCGGATGTTGTTCATATTGAAAGCCCGTTTCTGGCGAGTTATCTGCCCTTGATTCGGAAACATCTGCCCACAGCTAAAACGGCTTTCCGGATGAACAATGTGGAAGCCGAAATCTGGCAACGGCTGGCCGGTGAGGAGAAAAATCCGGTGAAAAAACGCTACCTGCAAAGCCTGAGCAGGCGCATGGCGGCGTATGAAAAAAAAGTATGGCCACTCTTTGATGTGCTGCTTCCGGTAACCGCCGAAGACGCGGCCGTGGCAGCGCAGTACGTTTCGCCCGACCGCATCCGCGTGGTGCCGTTCTGCGTGGATCTGGAAAAATATCCGCCACAGCCGTGGACCGAAAAACCGGCGGCTTATCATTTGGCGGCCATGGACTGGCTGCCCAACGTAGAGGCAGCAGAATGGTTTATAGACGCTATCTGGCCACAGATTTCCGGAAAAATACCTCAATTGGAAGCCTATTTTGCCGGTCGGCATATGCCCGGCAAGCTGTTGGAAAAAAGGGCTGGAAATCTTCACATCTCAGGCGAGATACCCGATGCCGCTGCCTTCACGGCGGATAAAAATATCCTGCTGGTGCCTTTAAAATCGGGTGGGGGCATCCGGGTGAAAATCCTGGAAGCAATGGCTTCCGGAAAACTGGTCATCAGCACGCGCGTGGGGATGCAGGGCATTGGGGTGGAAGACGGCGTTCATGCGCGCCTTGCCGATACGCCGGAAGCTTTTACAGAGACGTTGGTATGGGCGGTGGAAAATCCGCTGAAAGCAGCCGAGATGGCCGCAGCGGGGTCGGCATTTGTGCGCGCGCAATTTGACCGGAAGGAAATGATGCGCGGCCTGGTGGATTGGCTTTAAAAGCACTTGATATTTCCGGAACCTAAGCACACAAAAAAACGGCAAAGACCGAAGTCCCTGCCGCCTTTCCCACACACATAAGGTATCTGGAAAGATGCCTTATTTTTTTTTCAAGACCAGAAGCTTTTTGTAACCCTCATCCGGACCTGATTGCATTGCAAAGATTGAATGGGTAGCCGCCTGCTGCAATACGATGAACTGCGTATTTTTTGCCCTTGCGCTTACCTTGCACCCGTTGTGCGTTTTTCTCTTTTCCTGGCCTTTCGCCTGCTGGCGCGACAAAAAGGGTCTTTTTCGGCTTTTATCATCCGGCTGGCAGCAGGCGCTACGGCGCTCAGCGTGGCCGTGATGCTGCTGGCAGCAGCTATCGTAACCGGTTTCCAATGGGCCATTCAAGGGAAAATCTACTCTTTCTGGGGCCATATTCTCGTAACGCCCTACACTACCAACCCCGCCAACCTGCTCACCGAGCAACCCATTCCGTTTGACGGCCAACTGCTGGGCAGACTGCAAAACGCCGTTCCCAATGCCGGTATCCACCCCTACGTACTCCGCCCGGCCATCCTGCGCGAAGGCAAGGCGCTGGAAGGCGTGCAGCTCAAAGGGATAGGCGAAGATTATCCTGTTTCCGAAGGGTTGGATGTGGCTGCTAAAATTGATTTCTCCGACACGGCCTATTCCAAGGATATTTTGCTGTCGCGAACGATGGCCAACCGGCTGCAGCTCAAAGAAGGCGATGGCGTTTTGCTATACTTCGTGGCCTCGGGAACCGAAGCGCCGCGCATCCGGAAAGTAACCGTCAAAGGCATCTACCACACCGGGCTGGACGAGGTAGACCGCAATTTTGCCCTCTGCGACATCCGGCTGGTGCAACGCCTCAGCGGCTGGGAGCCCACCGATATTTCCGGCTATCAAATCAACCTAAAGAATGCGGGCGAAGTGCAAAAAGTAGCCGATAAGCTCTACGATGATGTGGTGGAACTGCCCCTGCGGGGCTACACGCTTTCGGAGCGCTATCCGCAGATTTTCGACTGGTTGCGCCTTCAGGAAACGAATGTGCGCGTGCTGCTGGGCATCATGGCCGCTATTGCTATCATCAACCTGGCTACGGCTTTGTTGATTTTGATGGTGGACCGCGTGCGCACAGTGGCTGTGTTGCAAGCGCTTGGCATGGGTCGCCGCAGCCTTATCCGCTTGTTTCTGAGCCTGGCTTTCGGCATTGGGCTGGTGGGCTGCGCGGGCGGCACGGCGCTGGCCTTGCTGCTGGCTTTTATCCAGCAAAAAACCGGCTTCCTGAAACTGCCCGAAGAAACCTACTACATGCAAACCGTTCCGGTGCGGCTGCAATGGACGCAAATTGCCGTCATCAACGGTGCCACGCTCCTGCTGTGTCTGCTGTTTATGCTTTTGCCCACCTTGTATTTGCGACGCATCTCGCCTACCAAAGTATTGCAATTCCGGTAAGAAGCCGGTGCATTTCATCCTTAATCCTTCAAAAAAGGCAGGATACACCCCTTTTTTATGGAAAAAACACGTGTATTATAGGCCTGCAAATTTTGCAATGGCATCCTACACGTGTATTATGGTCCTGCAAATTTTGCAGCGGTATCCTACACGTGTATTATGGTCCTGCAAATTTTGCAGCGGTATCCTACACATGAATTATGGTCCTGCAATTTTTGCAGCGGCATCCTACACGTGTATTATGGTCCTGCAATTTTTGCAATGGCATCCTACACGTTTATTATGGCCCTGCAATTTTTGCAATGGCATCCTACACGTGTATTATGGTCCTGCAAATTTTGCAGCGGCATCCTACAAGCAAAAAGGTTGGATTATTTCCCCTTGCCTTTGGCCGAAATCCGTAGCAGGGCAAAATATCAGGGCTGCCCGTTGGGGTTGATGTTTCCAAACGGCGTTTCGGGCGCTTTCTCTTTTGGCTTCACGCCAAAGTTGTAGCGCAACGTGAGGCCAAAGCGGCGGGTGTCTTCCGCGCGGTTGCCGGTGGCGTAGATGCCCGGTTGGTCCAACACAAACGTCTGCCGGTTGGTATAGAAAATATCATTTGCACTGGCCACAATACTGAACTTTCCACCCTTAAAATTCTTCGTAATAGAAGCGTTTATCGCGCCAAAATCCTGCAATTCATAAAACCGCTCAAAGCCTTTAAACATCCAGAACCCATAGGCGCTGAGGTTCAAAGTCTTGCTGATTTTGAGTTGATGATAGGTAAATCCCACCCAGGTGCCCCGCTCAAATTGCAGTGGTGCGCCTTGATACAGGCCGTCGTATTGCCGGTATCTGTATTCGGCGCTGACAAAGAAAAAATACCGGCCCATAGGCGGGATGCCGGCCACGAGGCGCAGAAAATATTCTTTCTGATTGCCCAGGTTGTCATAAGTGCGGTAGGCCACGCCATTGGCCGCGTCCTGATACGATACTTCGGTAAAAAGGTCTTTGTTGTTCCGGTAGCCCAGGGCAAATACCGGAAAATCCATAAACGTAACGTTCAGTTCATACTTATCCGTGAGCTGCGGGCGCAGGGAAGGGTTGCCCACGTCGTAGAGAAACTGATCGATATAGCGCGGGGCGGGATTGAGCATACTAAAGCCCGGTCGCTCAATGCTGCGGCGAAACGTAACATTGGCCACCAGCTCTTGTTTAAACATTTTCCAAAGCGGGCGGCGCAGGTAGAGATACGGAAACAAATCGGTGCGTGCGATGGTAAAATCGCTTTGTTGCGGGTAGGTTTGCGACCCGTCCATAAACGTATTTTCCAGTCGCAGGCCGGGCTTGATGGTAATGCCCCAGATGGTTTTGGAGAATTGCAGATAGCCTGCCGCGATGCGCTCCTGAAACCCAAAATGCGCGCTTTGAAACAAGTTGGGCGAAAATCCCTGCCCATTGGTGTCGGTTTGATAATCGGCTTTGGTGTTGGCGAATGTCAGGTCCAAACGCGCTCCGATTTCGGCTTTAAAGCCTTTGGGCAGTACAGCGGTGTAATCGCTTTGCAGGGTAATCTGGTGGCTGGCGTAGCGGCGGTCGCCGGTGCCGAGGGTATAATTTCCGGAATTGTTCAGCAGCTCGTTGCGATAATTCTGCGTGCCGTTATCCGCGTAGAGCTTGTATTCGGCGATGTTGTCCCAGGTGCTACCGAGGGTGTCGGGTTTGTATTTTCCGGAAAAAGTATTGGAGAAATACACCGTGTTGCTGTGGCTGCCGCTGGGGGAAAGCACCCGGCCCAGTTCGTTGCCGTTGTTCAGGATGCGGTTGGCATTTTCGGCGTCGTTGTTGTTTTGGGTATAGCTCAGCATACCGTCGTAGGACAGGTTCAGTTTGGGAGAAATGCCCAGGTCTATGCCGCCGCGCAGGTTATGGTTGTTGGAGTGAAAGCGCGTGTAGGCGGTCTGGTCAATGGCGGCTTGCGAGCTAACTTCCCGCAAAGTAGTCAACTCCTGAAAGCTGTTGCGCGTTGAAAACTGGTAGCCGAGGTAAGACGTGTTTTCGCCTTCGGCCTGATTGAGGCTCACGCCTGCGCTGCTGGTGTTGTAAACGCCCTGAAAGGAGCTTACGTTGGCCGTTCCGCTCAGCCCCAGCCGCACGCCTTTGCGCAGCACGATGTTGATAATTCCGCCGGAGGAAGAAGCGTCGTACTTGGCCGATGGCGTCCGCAGGATTTCCACACGCACAATCGCGTTGGCGGGCAGGCTTTTGAGGAGGGCCGTTAAATCTTCGCCCCGCAGTTTCACCTCGCGCCCGTTGATTTGAATCACTGCCGGGGTGCTGCTGTTGATATACACATTGCCGTCGATAGCCACCACGCCGGGCGTTTTTTCCAACACTTCATAGGCGCTCGACGAAGCAGCGGCCAAGGGTTCAGCGTCCACAATTTCTTTGTCGTCTTCCATCCGGATGAGAGGGCGGCGGGCCACAATCACTACGCTTTTGAGTTCGTTGCCGGCGGGTTGCAGGCGGATGTCCACCGTCAGCGCTGCGCTTTTCACCGCAAAATCGGTTTGAGCAGGTTTGAAAGAAAGGGCGGAAGTGGAAAGCGAATATTTGGTGTCGGGGAGGGCGAAAAAGGTATCCCGGACGTCCACGTTTTCGGCATACACCTGCGTGCCGTTGGCATCCAGAATGGTTACTACGGCATTCACTGCGTCGGCCGTATCCGAAGCATTTATAAGGCGGATGGTTACCGGAATCTTATCCTGACAAAACGCCACAACTGAAAACAACAACAGCAAGAGACAGCCCAAAGCCTTTTTCATAATGGCGGCAAAGGTCTTATGCAGTTTTGAAATAAAACAGGAGCCTTTACAATATTGTGGATTGTAGCGACAAGACATGCCCGCCTCTACCGGAAAACCGGCAGTACTTTCCGGAAATCTCCACTCTGGCGCGAGTGTTAGCGAAGCGCACTCGTGTCTGTGTAAATTGGCAATCTCTGACTGCCCCTGTGCCAGTCGGAGACTGGCTGCTCCCTACACAGTTTTAATTTCCGGAAATTCACTGCCTTTTTGCACCGTTATCAAAACACGCCCATTTTCTGGCGCGAGTGTTAGCGAAGCGGCACTCGTGTCTAGTGAAGAAGCCAGTCTCCGACTGGCAAAAGGGGCAGTTAGAGACTGCCGGGCATCTCACCGCGTGAGGGATAGCGGCGGCGTCCCTCCGACAAGCTCCCGGTAACGGCAGCGCCGAAAGCCCGACCCGCAGGGGCAAGCCCAAATCTTTAGTAGAAAAGGAATCTACTTTCGCCCCTTTTTCGCCTTGGCTTTGGCGGCGGCGTACTCGGTAAAAAACACTTCCATAGCGCTCACCATGCTGGGCGCGTGGGGGGCAGGCGCTTTAATATCAAGGCGCAAGCCGGCTTCTTCCACGGCCTTGGTAGTGGTGGGGCCAAAAGCACCGAAGATGGTATCACCTTGTTGGAAGGCAGGCTCGTGTTCCCGCATCGCCTGAATGCTGAAAGGCGAGAAAAACACAATCATATCGTAGCGACTGTCGTCCAGCACGGGTTTGAGGTCGTTGGAGACGGTGCGATACAGGGAAGCTTCGGCAAAAGTGATTTTATACTTTGCCATAAACGCCGGAATTTCCTTTTTGGTGGTATCAGTCATGGGTACCACATACTTTTCCGATTTGTGTTTGCCTATCACATCCAGCAGGCCCTGCGTAGAGCCGTCGGCAGAGAAAAACACCTTGCGCTTGCGGTAGAGGATAAACTTTTGCAGGTACAGGGCCACGGCCTCGGTAATGCAGAAGTACTTTAAATCCTGATTCACCTTCACTTTCATTTCTTCCATAATCCGGAAAAAATGGTCCACGGCGAGGCGGCTGGTAAACACAATGGCTGTGTACTCGGACACGTCCACGCGTTGCCGCCGAAATTCTTTGCCGCTCAATCCTTCCACCAGAATAAAGGGGTGAAAATCCAGCGTGAGGTCGTATTTCTTGGCCAGATCGTAGTAGGGCGACTTGTCGCTTTCGGGCCGCGTCTGGGTGATGAGCACGCGCATCCGGTCGGGCAGGAGCGCAAGGTCGGGCGTAGGCTGCGGCGCTGGAACCGCTGCCGGAGCAGAAACCACGTCGGTTTTTTTAGACGCCGGTTTAGCCTTGGCCGCCGTTTTTTTACCGGTTGCCGAAGCGGCTGTCTTGCCTTTAGTTTGAGGCTTGGCTGCCGACCTGGAAGGGGCTTTTGGGGAAGGTGCCGGTTTCTTTGCAGCCGGGGTGGTTTTGGAAGCGGTTGCCTTACCGGAAGCGCTGCTTTTGGACGGGGCAGCAACAGCTTTTTCCTTCTTGGTACTTGTAGTGGAAGACGGACGAACGGCTTTGGCCATACTTTTGAGCTCGGGAAAAACAACAAAAAAGGCCGTTGCGCTGCGGGAGATTTTTACAGCGTTAAGGCACGGGCAACAAACTTGGTCAGCACTGCGAGCGGCAGGATTTCCGAGGCGCAAAAGTAGGTTAAAAAGTGAAATCGGCTGTTGGCGAAAAAATTCCGGAGTGCCAGCCAACTGCGGGCATAACGCATCGCTACCAGCACGCCAACCACTAAAAGAGATATAATCACTACAATATCAGCGCCTTGCGGCCCAGCGAAGGAAAGGATAAAAACTGCCGGCAACAGCAAAACCGCCAGGATTTTATTAATCAGAAAAACGTTGAAAAGATATTGGTCCGTAACTGCTGAGACGCCAAACGCCCAGCCGCTGAACCGGATAGCCAGCGCCTTGAAAGCGTAAATCGCCCCGACGCCAAGGATTAAGCTACTCAGCACCAGAGCCGACGGATACTGCGCGTAGCTGCCCGCCGGGCTGTAGAGCCGCAACAGTCCATAGAGGTACGCGCCGGTGGTGCAGGCAAAAAGTACGTTCATGCCGGCGTTGGGCAGCGGGTCGGCATCCAGCTGATCGCGCAGGGCCTGCGAGGTGTGCGTAGGGTGGTAGAAGGCGCGCCAGAGAAGTCCGAAATACCGGGGATTGGCAAAGCGAATCATCCCTAGTAATAAGACGATAACCAAAAGAAAGAAAAAGTCGGTGGTGCGATCTTCAAAAGCATGCTTGGGCTGCATCCGGATGGTCGTGTGGGCCGGAGAAAGCTGCGGGTGGGCGGCCAGTTTTTGAAGAAACGCTTTTCGGCCTTCGGCCAGTCGCACTTCTTTAGAAGGCAATGCTACGCCATACAGCGAATCTGCCTGGGCAAAGGTTGGATTTCCGGAAAAGAGCAGTAGCAGCAACACCCAGGCCAGAAGACGTAAGGTACTAGAACACTTTCGGGGAATATTTAAAAAGCGGTGCGCCACGCCGGGAGAAAACAATAAGATTGACGGAAAGAAAAAAGCCTTTCTAACCGGTAATTTTTTCCGGAAAAAAGACCGTACAAAAGTAACAGCCATTGGCCTGAACTTTGATAACCAATAGACCGGGGCACTTTTTTTCCTGCGCCCATCTTCCATGAAAATTACGCAACAGCCGTACTACGCCCGGCTGGCCTTTGTACTGCTGTGTATTGTTCTAAGTTACCTGATACTCACGGTAGCTGCGAGCGTGCTCATCCCGCTGGCCTTCGCGTTTCTGGTTTCCCTGATCCTGCACCCCGCTGTGCAGTTTTTGCGCCGCCGCACCCGCCTCCCGGATGGCTGGGCAATTGCCGTTGCCGTACTCGGGTTTTTGGGGCTGCTGGTAGGGCTGATTTATGTGCTTTCCTTCCAGATTGCCGATTTTGCACAAGACTTTCCGGCCCTGCGCGAGAAGGTAATGTTCTGGGCCAATCAGGCGCAGGTGTGGGCTGAACGGAATTACAACGTTACCGTGCAGGATCAGGAAAGCTATTTCCAAAAAGTATCCGGCACATTGATGTCGGGCGCGGCAGCCACGGTGGGCGCATTGGTCTTTAGCCTGGGTAATTTCCTGTTCTGGACGGTGATTGTGTTTATCTACACATTCTTTATCCTCCAATACCGGCAATTGCTGGCCCGCTTTGTGGCTTCGCTCTTCCCCAGCGAGCACCGGCTCACCGTAGGCGATTCATTGGTAGAGACGCGGGGCGTTATCAACGGCTATGTGCAGGGATTGCTCACCGAAACCGTTATCGTAACGGTGGTTTCAACTGTAGCACTGCTGATTCTGGGCGTGCGCTATGCCTTTCTGCTGGGCTTGCTGGCCGGTGTGCTCAACGTCATCCCCTATATTGGTTTTATCACCGCCCTTTCCCTCACCGGGCTGCTGTCGCTGGTGCATCACTCGCCCCTGATGGCCCTGGCCGCCTGCGCCACCCTCTTTGGCATCCACCTGCTGGACGCCAACCTGCTGGCTCCCCGCATTATTGGCGGGCGGGTGCGGATGAACCCCTTAGCCACGCTTATTGGGGTGTTTGTGGGCGGACTTGTCTGGGGGATTCCAGGCCTTTTTCTGGCCATTCCGTTTACCGCCGTGCTCAAAGTTGTTTTCTCTCACGTAGAATACCTGCAACCGTGGGCAATGGTGATGGGAACCGAAGCCACTGCGCCGCCACCGGGCAAACTGGTGAACGAACCCCAGCCAGAGGAAATGCCTTTTATCCCCGAAGGGCCCCTGGATGCCACACCGGAAAAACCTTTTACGGAATAACCCGCAGCATTATCTTTACACCTTTCCCGTTGCAGGCGCGCTTTCTTTAGAAGATCTATTGCTAAAAAAATAAAAGCCCGCTTGTTCAGGTCCGGATTCCTCCCAGACCACCCGTTTTTGATAGCGGAACGATATAAAAACCACGGGACTTTTTTTAGACCTTTTTCATGGAATATAACACAACGCGCAAGCCGGTGCCCATGCTGGAATACGGCCGTGGCATCGCCGAAATGGCGGAATACCTACTGACGATCAAAGACCCGGCTCACTGCCGCAAACAGGCCGACCGGGTGATTGAAGCCATGGCCGCCCTCAACCCTTCGGTGAAAGCGCTGGACGACTACCGCCAAAAGCTCTGGGATCAACTCCACCTGATGACCGACCTAAAGCTTGAGTGTGAATCGCCATACCCCAAGCCGGAAATCCCCGAAACCAACGTGCAACCCGAACCGCCTGCTTACCCCAGCAACAAGGTGCGCCGCCGCCAGTTTGGCAAGCACTTCGACGCGCTGCTGCAACGCGCCCTGGAGGAAAAAGACCCGCAAAAGCAACAGGCCTTCACCCAGGCGCTGGGCTACTACATGAAGCTGGCCTACATCTCCTGGCACAAAGAACAAGTGCACGACGAAGCCATCCGCACGGAGCTGGAACGCCTCACCGACGGCCTGCTCAAGTACGAGCCGGGCGGTGTGCATGTTCCCTTTATGCCCCTCACCACCAAAGGGCAGCAAAGCGGCAACCGCCTCGCCGCCAAAACCGTGAACGCCCCCGGCAATGGCGGCAATAACAAAGGAAATGGGTCATTTAAATCCGCTTCCGGCAACGGCCAGAAAAGCTATGGTACTTCGCGGGGCCGCAAGTTTTTTAAACAGCGGAACAAATAATCCGCGGTCCAAGGCTCAGGAATCCAAACCTCAAAGCTCAGGATGAGCTGAAGGCAGGCTTCATTAAAGCTGGAATTTCCGGAAATCTTCTTTTAAAGAACCACCCGTCAGGTTTCCGAAACTGACGGGTGGTTTTGTTTTAAATCCCTGCCGTTTTCAACACCACCTCCACAAAGGTTTCCCAGCTGTATTTTCTTTTTTCTTCGCGCAGGCCGGTTTGCATTTTCTCTTTAAAATCTCCGCTAAAAAACCGCTCAACACCCGCCGCAATGGCCGCCGGCTGGGGCGCAACCACAAAGCCCGCCTTGCCATCGGGCACCACTTCGGGCAATCCACCCACATTGGTTACCACCATCGGCTTCTCGAAATGATAGGCCACCTGCGTGATGCCGCTGTTGGTGGCCGATTTGTAGGGCTGCACCACCAGGTCGGCGGCAGAGAAGTAGAATCGCACGTCTTCGGTGGGGATAAAATCGGTGAAGCGGTGCACGCGGCCTTCCAGGCCATTTCCGGAAATCAAAGCCTCGTAGGGTGCGGGGTCGCCATAGTATTCGCCCGCTATGAGGAGGTGGATATCCGGGTCTTTCACCAGCGGCAACGCCTGAAGCAACAAATCCAGCCCTTTATAGGCGCGGATAAACCCAAAAAACAGCAGGTATTTCTTCTCTGCATCCAACCCCAGCTTTTCGCAGGCTTCCTTTTTGGCTACCGCCTCGCCGTAAATGTCATACACGGGGTGGGGCGTGAAGGCCGCAGGCTTGTGCGGCAAGGCGGCCTGCACTTCGCCCAGCACCTGCCGGCTCATGGTGATAAACGCATCCACCGGCCCGGCGAAATAACGGGTGAACGCCGCATCGCCGGGGCGGCCTTCGTGGGGGATAAAATTGTCCAGAATGGCCACCACGCGCGTGTGGCGGTTTTTCCTGGCCAGCCGCAGGATGGTGCCAAAGGCAGGGCCCATAAACGGCAGCCAGAACTTCACGATTATCAGGTCGGGCCGTTCTTTTTGGAGGATTTTTCCCACCCGCAGCCAGCTCAGGGGGTTAATGGAATTGACGCGGGATTGGATGGAAAGGTTTTGAGGCGGCGGCTCATCCGTAAAC
>JAEWBT010000097.1 GCA_023391015.1 Bacteroidota bacterium | reverse complement strand
TCAGATTGAGAAAGCCCAACAGGATTTTTCCGGCGTGGAAAGCGCGTACAATCAGGCCAACAGTGGCTATAATGCACACAATATTCAGCTCCATCAGGCGCAAAGCAAGCTCGAAAGTCTGAAGCAGGAAGCGGGCTTCCGCCAATCGCAGATTGCCACGCTGCGCGAGCAGATTGCCAAAAGCAGCGCCGAACAAGCCGAAAGCAAGAGCCGCCTTTCCGGAATTGAAAGGGAAATAAGAGAAAGCAGCGCGGAAATCGCCCAGCGGATTCGCGCCAAAGAAGCCGACGAAGCCCGACTGAAAGGGGAAGAAGCCGAATACTACGCCCTGCGCAACCGCCTTTCTGCCGCCGAAACCGCCCTTTCTCAAAAGCGCCGTGAGAAAGAAGCCGTGGATACGGTTCTGGCCGCCGTGCGGGAGAAGTTGGGCGAGATGCGCCTGCAACTGGCCGGCATGAAAGAGCGGATGCAGCTGGAATTTAAGGTGGACCTCGACGCCATTCTGGAAGAGGCGCGCACCACTACGCTGCCCCTCGACGCGCTGCAAACCGAAACCGACCGGCTCAAAAAACGCCTCGACACGCTGGGCGAGATCAACTCAACGGCTATCGAAGCCTACACCGAAATGAAGGCGCGCCACGATTTTATCGCCGAGCAAAAAAGTGACCTCGTACAGGCCCGCGACGCGCTGCTCGCGACGATTGAAGAAGTAGAAAGCACGGCCAACAGCAAGTTTAAAGAAACCTTTGACCGGGTGCGGGAAAACTTTATCACCGTTTTCAAAGCCCTTTTCACCGAAGCCGACAACGCCGATCTGCGCCTCACCGATGAAAGCAATGTCGCGGAAAGTGGCATCGAGATTTATGCCCAGCCGAAAGGCAAAAAGCCGAGCACGCTCACTCAGCTTTCCGGCGGCGAGAAAACGCTGACGTCCACCGCGTTTTTATTTGCCATCTACCTTATCAAGCCCGCGCCGTTCTGCATTCTGGATGAAGTGGACGCGCCGCTCGACGATGCCAACGTGGGTAAGTTCACCAACATGATCCGGAAGTTTTCCGACAATTCGCAGTTTATCATCGTTACCCACAACAAGCAAACGATGGCTGCGGTAGACGTGATTTATGGCGTGACGATGCAGGAGCCGGGCGTGAGCAAGCTGGTGCCGGTGGATTTCCGGAGCCTGAGTTGAGGTTGGAGGCTTTGCCGTTGGATGTTGTTGGAGCTGCGTGTTGGAGCCTTCGGCGTTGTTCTTGAATGACTTACTAGAGCACTCTTTGGAAAGCAATCCTGTTTATTACACTTAAAAAGGTTTAGGAGGGCTGAGGGTTTTGCTACCGCTTGAATCGAAGGTTGGGTTGAAGGGCCTTTGATGCGCAAACGAGCGCTGCAAGCAGTGTGATCCTTTTATTTTGCCATTCCGCCGAAAGACGGAATCCCGGAGGCAACTTGTGAGACCCTGCCTTTTGGCAGGGTGACAAAATAGTGTGCTTCATAAACTTAAGATGATTACGACGTACTGTTCCTTCTTCTGCCAAAGGCAGAGTCTTAGGAGAGGAACGAGGGTTCAGATGCGGTGGCTAACTGGTATCATTTTCCGGAAATTTCCGGAAAAACAGCAGCATTACCGGTGGCTCATCGCCATCAGCAGGCAGAGCAATATCGTAATCACGACCACGAACCACGGCAGTAGGCGGTCGGCTTTTTGGCGGCGCAGTTTTTCGGCTAGCGCATCGGCTAGTTTTTGGGAAACCTTTTCAGAAAGCGGCGACAGCAGTCGCAGGCGGTTCTGGATAGCTGTTTCCAGTCGTGGAGGGAGGTAAGCTGCTGCGTCAAAAACAGCTCCGGCAAATTGGTCGTTCCGGAAAATATCGCCTTCAGCAGAGAGGATCGCCAGATGTTTATCCTGCAATAGATACAACAGCAGGTCTTGCAGCGCATAAGGCGCTACTGCCGACTTTCCGATCCGATTCAGGTGGGTGCGCAATTGTTCGGCATCGGCCAGCAGGCTGGCTCCGTTCAGGATTTTGGTTTGCTTGGTGGAAAGGCCGCGCAGCCAGCGCTCTTCGTCGTAGCGGCGGCGTTTTTGCGGGGCAGAAAGCGTTTCGTAGGCTTCCTTCAGGGCGCGGAACTGGGCCGGTGCATAAGGATTTTCCGGCGCGGCGTCGGGGTGGTATTTCCGGGCCTGCGCGCGGTAGGCTTTCCGGATAGCAGCCTCATCGGCACCCGGCGCAACGCCGAGAATCTGATAATAATCCGGAAAAGAAGTAGTAGCAGCGGGCATCCGGGCAAGGTAAAAGGCTTCCTATAAAAGGAAAACCCGCCTGGAATGTTCCGGCGGGTCTTCCCCTCTCTCTTCTCTCATGGCGTATGGAGTAAGACTACTTCTCGCCTTCCTGAATACCCCACTTTATGGAAACGACGCAGACAGGAAGGCGGAAGGGTACTGCTTAAAATTACGAAGCGCTTTCGAAAGATATTTACATAACGCTTAGGTCTAACAAAAGTTTAGCAACATTATGGTTGATTCCGGAATCTGCTTTCAAACCCCATATAAATGGTTTTATGAGATCATGCGTCTTATGCTTTTTTATACCTGAAAAATCGTACCGGCATAAAATTTGAGCGTTGGTTTATGCCCCTTTTTTAGGGCTAATTCCTTTTTTATGCCCCAATCAGTGGTTCTACCCCGTGTTTTAGTGTGCTTTTCCAGCATTCGTTGGAACTTTTTGTACCAGCGGCCTCAGCACCTGCTGACCCGTTTTGCAGCGGAAGGGGTACAGGTGATTTATATCGAGTCGAAAGTGCCGGTAGAGGCGACCAATGCTTCTTTTGAAAAAGAAGTTTTTCAGAATGTTCAGGTGATTCGTCCACTGATGCCCCGCGATCTTACGGATGCAGAATACATCGCCCGGATGCAAGCCCTGCTGGAGGAATTGCTGGGGCCGGGAAAAGGCGAAGATGCCATTTTCTGGTATTACAATCCGGCAGCCATTCGCTATACGGCGCACTTATCTCCCGAGCTGACAGTTTATGACTGTATTGGCGACCCCGAAGCACTGCCCAACGCGCATGAGGATATTTCCCGGCTGGAACGGCAGCTTATGGATCGGGCCGATGTGGTGTTTACCCCCAGCAACACAGTGCAAAAAAGCCGCCGGAAATACAATATGAATATTCATGTGCTCCCAAGCGCCGTGGACCGGGAGCATTTTGCCCAGGCCCGTTGCACCGAGGAAAACGGACCGGAAGACCAGCGAACAATCCCGCATCCCCGGCTGGGCTTCTATGGGATGATCAATGAAAATATCGACACCAAGTTATTAAAGCAGGTAGCTACCCTGCGCTCTGATTGGCATTTTGTGTTTATCGGTCCGGTTATGGAAGGCTGCGAAGCAGTTTTGCCGGAAGGCGATAACATCCATTATCTCGGCACCAAATCTTATCAGGACCTACCCCATTACCTCTGCGGCTGGGATCTGGCGCTGGTACCTTTGAAGGAAGACTCTCAGACCAAGCGCATTTTGCCGGCGAAAGTTCCGGAATACCTGGCCGCCGGTGTGCGGGTGCTTGCCACCCCACTGGAAGAAATTGTTACAACATATGGTCGTAAGGGGCTGGTGCAGGTGATTTCCGGTTCTGAAGTTTTTGTAAACGTAGCCCAGTCGCTGCTCGAGGATTCCGGAAAAGAAAAAGCCTCCTGGCTGCGGCAGGTGGATGCCGAACTTTCCGGAAACTCCTGGGATAAAGTCTATCAACAAATGCAGGAGCAACTGCTGCTGGCGCTACAGCAAAAACGCCCGGCCCGCAAAAAAAGCCTGCGGACGGTGGGAACGGCGCTGGTGCATATTTTCCGGGAAACCACATCCCTCATGAAACTGCCGGGCACCAAAGCACCGGGTGCATAAGGAAAAGCCGCCGCTCCAAAACGGCGGCTTTTTTATGAAATTTCCTCTGCCTGCAAATCGGGCTTGCGATGGAGAAAAGCAAAATACAGCACCACCCCGGCAGCGATTACCGTGAGCGAACCCAGGATAAACTTGCTTTCGGCCGTCAGGAACAGAAAACCCCAGATGCAAATCGAGATGATGGCCGGAATGGGAAAGAACGGCATTTTCCAGGGCCGGGCGTCCTGTGGTTTCCGGTAATGCCAAAGCAATACGCCCACCGCCTGCGCCACAAACTGCACCAGGATGCGCATGATGACAATGGCTTTAATCACAAAAGCAGGCTTTTCGGTAAACGTAATACTGAGTAAAAACCCGATGCCGCCGATGGTCAGCAGCGAGATGTGGGGAAAATTTTTGGTGGGGTGGAGCCTGGTAAAGATGGGAAAATAATCGCCGCCTTTGGCCGCTGCGTAGGGAATGCGCGAGTAGCCCAGCAAGACCGAAAAAAGCGAGGCGAGCGCGATGATGAGAATCAGCCCGGTAGCGATTTTGGCTACCCCGGCATTGTAGATTTTTTCAAAATACAGGCTTACCACAAACTTGGATTCGGCAATGGCATCGGCAGGCAAAACGCCCGCAACGGCGGTTTGCATCGCCAGGTACAAAACGGCAATGAGGGCGATAGATAGAAAAATCGCTTTTGGAATATTGCGCTCCGGCTGCCGGATTTCGCCTCCCAGATGGCACACGTTATAGTAGCCCAGGTAGGAATAAACCGTGCTGGTGGTGGCGTTGCCCAAGGCCGCGAAAAAGAGGGTAGAAGTGGGGAAACCCGCCCAGCTTTGGGGAAAAGCCATTTCGGCATTAAAAGACGGAATGGCGGAAAAAACCAGCCACAACAAGGTTCCAACAGTAATGATGCCTAATAATACGCTTAATTTGCCAATGCTCTTGATGTCGCGATAGAGCAAGGCAATCATCCCCACCACCAACCCGCCGGCCACAAAACGCGCCTGCAAAGTGGTAAGCGGCATCAGATACCGGAAGTAACCTGCAAAGCCAATCGCTGCCGAAGCCACTACCAGCGGGGCCTGTAAAGTGGTCTGCCAAACGAACAGAAAAGCCATCATGCGTCCGCCTTTTTTCCGGGGGAAAAGCTTTTGCAAAAACACATAGCTACCGCCCGCCTGTGGCCATTTTGCTCCCAGCTCGGCCCATACCGTTCCATCCACAAACGACAATAAGGCGCCCAGCAGCCAGGCATAAATGCTGCCGCTGCCACCCATCACCGCCGCCACGCCGGAGAGCGTGATAAACGGCCCGATGCCCACCATATCGATGGCGTTGATGGCCGTAGCCTGAAGCAGATTAAGATCGCGACGGAGTTGTGGTTGAGCCATAAAGTGGGGAAAAGTACGACGGCCTGCGGATACCGAATGGCATCTGCTCTTGGTGAGGAATTGCCACGTTAGCAGGCATCAATTTGAGTTTGGAATTTATCCACATAAAAAAGGGATAAGACTTTTCCCGGCCTTATCCCTTCGCAAGTGTTACCGGATGCTTACTGTTTGGTAAAGACTCCGGAATAGGTTTTTTGATCTGCCGTTTGAATCCGGAAAAGATAATTGGCTGCCGGTAATGCGCTCACAGACACCGGATTTCCGGAAATCAGGGTTCCTTCCTGCACCGTTCTGCCACTCATGTCGGTGAGGATGTACGTAGCGTTTGCTTGCCCATCAGGCAGGCTCACCCGGATTTCGTTTTGGGCCGGATTGGGATAGATTTTTACGCCGTTTGGCGCTGTTGTGGCAACCGTAAAAGTGTTGAGCGGTGTCCCGTTGGGGTCAATGATAAAGCAATGCAACTCGGTAGTGCCGCCGGCGATGGCGTCATCCGCGGCCGAGATAACCATAAGCTTATGATTGCTGAGTTCATGTACACCCGCCGTTGTGAAAAAGCTGTACGGCCGTCCAAAGTCACGGCTCCAGATAAGGTTCAGGCTCGTGTCATATTTGGCAATCCGGATGCGGGCGGTATCAATCTGGCTGCTTAAGTCACGGGTCCAGGCGTCGCATGTTACAATAAAATGCGCCCGGTCGCGGAGCAGCGTCATGGGATTTTTACTGGCTTGCCAGTAATTTTCATCCCGGTAACGGGTTGGATGATGGGGAGGAGCCGGGCTTGCTATGATGGTGTGCGTAGCCGAATCTAAACGACCTATTGTCATGGGCGTACGGAATGGTAGAAGATTAGAATCACACCGGTAAATAATGGGACCTGTAAAATAGGAAGAGGTAGCGGTTGGTTTCCAAAGTTCCAGATAGTCCTGGCTTATGCACAATCCAGCGGGCTGAAAAGAATAATTACCGGTAAGCGGCAATCGGGTGATGGTTAGGTTCGTATCTATTTGAAGGGCTTCCTGGAAGCCATGAAGCGCACCAAAAGGGCTTAAATAACAACCCATCAACAGCTGGTCTTCGCCGGTGCGCGTGAGACTGAGGACGCCGTTTTTTTCGTTTCCATAAGTCCACGTAGCGGTTTGCGGAACAGCCCCTGTCAGAAAAGCGCTATCAATGGGTTGATGGGTCAACCCACTATTGTTCAGATCATAAACGGTAATAAAAGACCGCGTGTTATAATAGGGCTGACTGGTAGTAAAAGGCCTGAGCCCTGTATAAGCCGCGAAAAGCTTTCCATTGATCATTACCGTCCTTAGGTTGAGCAGGTCAGTGGAATCAGTGTCATACTTTAAAGTGTCCACACGGCGCACTGCCAGTGTGTTATCCAACCGGATCAGCAAAAGCTTATTAAAGTCAAAGCCACTCTGAAGTACGTTATTATAGTAAGCAGGCCATAAAAAAGGCCGGTTCTTAAACGTGTCGCTTACAGAAGCCAGAATAAAAATCTGGTCGTTGTGAGGATAAACAGCCTCAAACCGATAGGCCCGTAAGCTATCTGTACCATTTAACTGAAACGTTTGCAGCACATTCCCGGCGCTGTCCGTCCGGTAGCAAAACCCGTGGGATGCCTCGCCTGCCTGGGTAGGCCATTGCGTTCCGGCAAAATAGTAGGCACCCTTGTACTCGGCAAAAGCCACCGGAACGTCTCTTTTAATAGTGTTCAGCGTAGTTGGCAAGAAGAGGGGCTGCGCGGTAGCGGTTTGAAGCAGACCTGCAAATACGCAGAGAAAAAGTAAAATTCTATTACGCATAGTTGAAGTGCTTTGGGAATAAATTTACAAATAAAATGCCAAAACCTTAGTCCCCGCTCTCAACACCCTACCGCCTTATCCCTTCATCCCCAGCCACGCCAGCGCATTTCCGGAAAGCAGCGCCTCTTCCAATGGCTTTTCATATCCCATCGTTTCAATCAGCTTGCCGGGGTGGTGCTCACCCAGCGGAAACGGATAATCGGATCCGCAGCAGATTTTATCGTTGCCCAGGGTTTTAAGCACATAATTCAGTGCATCGGCATCGTGGACGAGCGCATCAATCCAGAAATGACCGAGGTACTCGCGCGGATTCACGTCGTTGTCAATCGCGCAGAGGTCGGGGCGCACATTAAAACCGTGTTCAATCCGGCCAATCGTAAACGGAAACGAGCCGCCACCATGCGCAAACGCCACGCGCAACTCCGGGAATTTCCGGAAAACACCGCCAAAAATCATCGAAGAAATGGCCCGCGCCGTTTCCGCCGGCATTCCCACCAGCCACGGCAGCCAGTATTTGGCCATATCTTTTTCGCCCATCATCTCCCACGGGTGCACAAACAGTGCGCAGCCCAGTTCTTCCGCCGCCTGCCAGAACGGGAAAAACTTTTCATCACTCAGATTCGCGCCGTTGATGTTGGACCCGATTTCTAGTCCCGGAAAACGGAGCTCTTTTACGCAGCGCTCCATCTCGCGGATGGCCAGGTCTATATCCTGCATCGGCACCGTTCCCAGCCCGATAAACTTCTTGGGGAATTGCGTTACGCAGGAAGCGATGTGATCGTTGAAGAACCGCGACGTCTCCAGCCCGTCCTGCGGCTTGGCCCAGTAGTTAAACAATACCGGAACGGTGGACAGCACCTGCACATCCACGCCCGTCGCGTCCATGTCCAGGATACGGGTGGGCGCATCCCAGCAGTTGGGCTCAATTTCCCGGAAAACCTTGTCGCCTTTAATCATCCGCGCACAGCATTGCCCGCCCGGCGTGCACACGTGTTCGAGGTGGATAAACTCGCCGTAGCCAAATTTCTGAAAGTAATTCGGGATGTTTTCCGGCAGGATATGAGTGTGGATGTCGATTTTCATGCAGCGTGATTTGGCCCAAAGGTAGGTTTCTGCAAAAAGGTGCCTGCTGCTTAGTCCACCTGCCGGTACACGCCCGCTCCTGCGGAAACGGAGGGGCAGGGAAGGCCCACGGCAAAGGTCCCTTCCCTACGAAGGCACCACCATCCCCAACTGCTCCATTAGTTGGCCATGCTTGCGCAACGCCACCCGCACTGTGGCATAAAAATCGGCCATCCACTCCTCCAAAACAGCAAAGGCCCGGTTGCGCGCCTTGGTCGCATGCTGCGCATCCCCCATTTTCTTTTTCTGGGCTGCGCCCATCGCGGGCAGGTTCTCAAAAGCAAGCTTGCCTGCCTGCAAATCGGCCCGCGTTACGCCCTTTGCAGCCAGCGCAGCGGTGTAACCCGCGCTGGCCAGCGCGTTTTCATAAAACAGCTTTCCCTGACTGATGAAATCGCTCTGTGTGCGGGCCTTCCGCACATGGAGGCCCAGCGCCGTTTGGGCTGCCACATCCTTCCGAAACGCAACCTTCGCCAGCTTGCGCGCATCTCCATAGTCTTCTGCTGCCCGCTTCCGGGCCTTTTCAAACTGCTGCGTTGCTTCAAACTGCTCGCCATAGGCGAGCTGCTGCGCTTGGTTCAGGCGGCGCACCTGCTCCACATCTGCAAGGCGGGCCTTCAGGTCGGCCACCGTAATGCTGCGGGCCGCCAGCAGGGGGGCAATAGCGGGTAGCTGCGCGTTGGTCAGAGCCGTTGCCGCGCGCGCCAAAAACGCGTCCATCGTTTCGTAATCGCTTTTCTGCTTGCGGTTTTTGGCGGCTTTTTGGGGAGGATTCATAGGAGAAAAAAGAAAGCTTCTTGCAAGGCCCGAAAACCATCCCGATTCAACAGAAAATAGCCTTGCAATACAAAAATAATGCATTGCAATAACAAAAAATAGCATTGCAATTCCAAAAACAATGTTGTAACAACAAAAAATACTATTGCAAGACTTAGAAACAGGATTGCAATACCAAAACGGGGTGTTGTAACATGAAAAATGGCATTGTAATGCTACAATGCCATTTCCTATCATTACAATGCCGCTTCTGGGCGTTGCAATGTCATTTCTGGATGTTACAATACCGTTTCTCGGTCTTGCAAAGCTGTTTAGCATCGTTACAAGGACATTTATCCTGTTTGCAATGCTATTTCTGCGCCTGCAACGCTCTTTTTGCTCTTTACAAGGCTGTTCCTTTTTTATACCCGCTCATAAATCACCGCCGCGCCCTGACCCACGCCTACGCACATAGATGCTGCGCCATATTTGCCGCCCGTTTTCTGAAGCGCATGTAACAGCGTGGTGGAAATCCGCGCGCCGCTGCAACCCAGCGGGTGACCGAGTGCAATGGCACCGCCGTGGATGTTTACTTTTTCGGCGTCCAGTCCCAGCTCTGCAATACACGGGATGGCCTGCGCTGCGAAGGCTTCGTTGAGCTCCACCAAATCCAGATCCTGTGCTTCCAGCCCGGCGCGTTTGAGGGCTTTTTGCATGGCCGGAACCGGCCCCATGCCCATGTACTTCGGCTCCACACCGGCTACCGCCATCGAAACCACTTTGGCAATCGGCTTTAGGTTGTGTTTCTGAACGTATGCTTCCGAAGCCAGCAACAACACGCTTGCGCCGTCGTTGATACCGCTGCTGTTTCCGGCGGTTACGCTGCCTTCTTTCACAAAAGCAGGCTTCAGGCCGGCCAATTGCTCGGCGGTAGAAAGGCGCGGATGTTCGTCTTTGGAAACCTCCGTAAACGTGCCTTTTTTTCCGGGAATTTTTACAGGAATAATTTCTTTTTCAAAAGCGCCTTCGGCATGGGCCTGCGCGTATTTCTCTTGGGTTTTGGCGGCGAAAGCGTCCTGCGCTTCCCGCGAAACGCCGTACTTAGCCGCGACGTTTTCCGCTGTTTGACCCATAGAATCGGTATAGCCGGCTTTTTCCATTTCGGGGTTGGTAAAGCGCCAGCCCATAGTGGTGTCGTGCATTTGCTGCCCGCGGCCAAACGCGCTGTCGGCTTTGCCCATTACAAAGGGGGCGCGGCTCATGCTTTCCACGCCACCGGCAATGTAGAGGTCGCCGTCGCCGCATTGCAGGGCGCGGGCTGCCGTCATAATCGCGTCCAGTCCGGACGCGCAAAGGCGGTTTACGGTGGTGCCACCGGCGGTTTCGGGAAGTCCGGCCATCAGGGCGGCCATGCGGGCCACATTGCGGTTGTCTTCGCCGGCCTGGTTGGCCGCGCCGATGATCACGTCTTCCAGCACAGAAAAATCTACATTGGGGTTGCGCTCCTGGAGGGCTTTGAGCAATCCGGCGAGCATATCATCGGGGCGTACTGCGGCCAGTGCCCCACCGTATTTTCCGATAGGGGTGCGGATGGCGTCTATAACGTAAACAGTCATTTTATTTTAAGTGGTTTTTTTAAGAAAAATAGAGCGGCAAAGTTCCCGATTTCCGGAAAAATCACGCGACCCACGTAGAGACGCCCAATTTGGGCGTCTCTCTCCTCAAGAAAATTCCGTGGGACGCTTTTGTAAAAGACGCCCAGGTTGGGCGTCTCTACAGGTATTGAACCGAAAAGTAGGGAACATTGGCCAACTCCTCAAACACCGGGTCGGTGGCCAGCAGGAGGCCTTTGTGTTCAATAGCGAGGGCTGCGGAAAACGCATCCACATAGGAAATGGCGTGGGTGGCTTTGAGGCGGGCGGCAGCGATAGAAAGCTCTAGGTCGGGCGCTACAATCGTGAGGGGCAGCGAGCTGATGGCCCGTAAGGCGCGCTCAGCGGCCTGCTCATTTTTACGGCGCATCGCCATATGATAGACTTCGCCGACGGCCAACGTACACATCAAACCCTGCATTTCGGTTTCGCCCACGAGGCGCTCCAGCCATTCTTCCACCACCTGGCCGCCGGGCGCGTCCAGGAGATAAGCCACAAGGGCACTACTGTCAAAAATCAGGTGGTTCATGGTTTGGAAGGTAGCGTACGATCTAACTTTTGTTCTTCAAAGGCGCGCTGGGCCAGCTTGTCTTCCCGCACGGTTTCAGCCGAAAGCCCTTCGCCAATCAAAACGCCGCGCAGGGTGGCAAAGTACGCGTCGTTGAGCGGTTGCAGGGTGATCTGGTTGCCGTCCACAAAAATCTGAAAAGGCATACCCACCCGCAGATCCAGCTGCCGGATTACGGCTTCGGGCAGGGCGATTTTGTGGTCAGGAGTGAGAGGGGAACGCATGGAGTGAGATTGGACTCCCGCTGCGCGGGAATTGGAGAATTGGACTGCCTTCGGCAATTGGACGGCTTCGCCATTGGAGCGTTGGACGACTGAAGCCATTGGACGCCCTCGGCATTGATGAAATGAATAGATGCGAATCTGCAATTTTCCAATTTTGCGAAGCAAAGTCCAATGCTGCAAAGCAGCGTCCAATTCCGCCGAAAGCGGCGTCCAATTCCTTTCTACGAAATGGATTCTACCGGAATGTCCTTTGCAATTTTTTTCACCAATCCTGCCAGTACTGTTCCGGGGCCAACTTCGGTAAACTGGGTCACGCCGTTTTCCACCATTTTGCGGATGGTTTGGGTCCAGCGCACCGGAGCGGTGAGTTGGTTAATGAGGTTTTGGCGGATTTCAGCCGGGGTGATGTAGGGGTGCGCGTCCACGTTTTGGTAGATCGGGCACGTGGGGTTGGAGAAGTCGGTGGCCTGAATAGCGGCCGCCAGCTCTTCCTTGGCAGGCTCCATCAGCGGGCTGTGGAAGGCACCCCCAACGGGCAGGATTAAAGCGCGCTTGGCACCGGCGGCCTTCAGGCGGTTGCAGGCTTCTTCTACACCCGTCTGTGTTCCGGAAATCACCAGCTGACCGGGGCAGTTGTAGTTGGCTGCCACCACAACATCCCCTTCAATTCCGGCACAGACTTCTTCCACGATTGCATCTTCCAAGCCCAATACCGCGCCCATGGTGGACGGCTGCATTTCGCAGGCACGTTGCATGGCTTCAGCACGGCGGGCCACCAGGCGCAGGCCATCTTCAAAGGTCAACACGCGGCTGGCTACCAGTGCGGAAAATTCACCGAGCGAATGGCCGGCCACGGCATCAGGTTTCAGGCCGGGGGTGGTTTCAAACTTGATGACCGAGTGCAGGAAAACGGCGGGCTGCGTTACGCGCGTTTGCTTCAGGTCGGCTTCAGTGCCGTTGAACATTACATCTGTGATGCGAAAACCCAGAATGTCATTGGCCTGTTCGAAAAGCTCTTTGGCTGTTTCGTTGCCGTCGTAGAGGGCCTTGCCCATGCCGGGGGCCTGCGCGCCCTGTCCCGGAAAAAGAAATGCGTGTTTCATGGTTGCGAAAATAGGCCCTTTGGGCGTTGGAGTTTCACGTTGGAGCTGCGCGTTGGAAATGTTGGAGCCCTTCGGGCGTTGGAAGCTTCGGTTTCCCAGACAGAAGACAGATTAAAAATGCCCACGGACCATAAAATCCGTGGGCATCCATATTCATCCGTTGTATCCGCGTTCAAAAATTTCCCCCGGATTCTCACCGATTCAAACCCATTGAGAAATGGAGGCATTAAGAAATTGCGCAATTAATTTAGTAGCCTCTTTTCTCGCGGCCTTCCACCCAGTTCATGTAGGCCTTATTGGCCACGCGGTTGCCGCCGGGGGTAGGGTAGTTTCCGGTAAAATACCAGTCGCCGGTGTTATTGGGGCAGGCGCTGTAGAGGCCTTCCAAAGTTTGGTAGATAATATCCACCTCGGCGGTTACGTCGTCGGCGCGCAGCAATTCGGCGATTTTGAGGCTGATTTCGGCGTCGGTAAACGGCTCGTAGAGTTCCTGTACGTAGTTTTTTTCCGTCAGCGTGCCTTCGGCTTCGGCCAGCTTGCATTCCTGGTAAATCGTATCCAGCAAGGCTTCCTGACCGCGGTCTTTCAGCAGGGCCACAGCCGCCTGGAAGGCCACGAAATCGCCCATCCGGCTCATGTCGATGCCATAGCAATCGGGGTAGCGGATTTGGGGCGAAGACGACACCACGATAATCTTTTTCGGTCCCAGCCGGTCCAGCATCCGGATAATGCTTTCGCGCAGGGTGGTACCGCGCACGATAGAATCGTCGATCACCACCAGCTTGTCAATACCGGGGCGCACGGTGCCATAGGTAATATCGTAGACGTGCTGCACCATCTCATTGCGCGCCGAGTCTTCGGTGATAAAAGTGCGGAGCTTTACGTCTTTGATTGCAATCTTCTCAATCCGGACGCGGCGGCTGATAAGCTCCAGCATTTCTTCATCGGTCATCGTACCCTGCCGCTCGCGGATACGTTGCAGCTTTTTCTCGTTCAGCCACGCTTCCATGCCTTTGATCAATCCGTAAAAAGCCGTTTCCGCCGTGTTGGGGATATAAGAAACAATGGTGTCTTTGAGGTTGTGGCCTACTTTTTCCAGCACCGCCTCGGCCAGGTTGCGGCCCAGTTGCTTTCTTTCTTTATAAATATCGGCGTCGGAGCCACGGGAGAAATAAATCCGTTCAAACGAGCAGGCCGTGCGGGGTTTTTCTTCCTGAATCTGCGGGTTGGAGGTTTGGCCTTTGGTGTTGATGATCAGGGCGCTGCCGGGCCGCAGTTCGTGAACGTCTTCCAGCTTTAGGTTGAAGGCCGTCATGATGGCCGGGCGCTCTGAAGCGGCGACCACCACTTCATCATCTTCGTAATAGAATGCCGGACGAATGCCGTGGGCATCGCGCAGCACAAAGGCGTCGCCGTTGCCAATCAATCCGCCCACCACATAACCGCCGTCGAAGTAGCGGGTGGCATCGCGCAGCACGCCTTCCAGGTCCAGGGCTTCGGGGTTGGCCGCGTCGGCGAGGCCAATGTAGTGCGAAACCGATTCCAGCATGGCGCCGAGGTCGCTTTCGCGCATGGCGCTCACCGAAAGGTTTTCGATTTTAGAAAAAATCTCTTCGGTGTTGACAAGGTTGAAGTTTCCGGCCATTGTCAGGGTGCGTGCCGGGTTGATATGGGCTTTGATGAACGGGTGGCAGAAGGCCACATCGTTGCGGCCCTGGGTGCCGTAGCGCAGGTGGCCCAGCATCGCCTCACCCATAAAGCGCAGGTAGCCTTTGAGCAGGCCGGGGTAGTTGCGGATGTCGGGGTATGACTTTTCCATTTCGGCCACTTCTTCCTGGATTTCGCCGAAGATGCGTTGGATAGCACCGGCACCGGAGTGGCGCAGCCGGTGCATAAACTGGTGGCCGGCGGGCACGTTGAGCTTCAGGGTGGCAATGCCCGCGCCGTCCTGGCCGCGGTTGTGTTGTTTTTCCATCAGCAGATACAGCTTGTTGAGGCCGTAGAAAGCCGTGCCGTATTTGCGGTGATAAAAAGAAAGGGGTTTCCGGAGGCGGATAAACGCCACGCCGCACTCGTGCTTAATCGCGTCAGACATGGATGGGAAATGAAGGCGCAAAGGTAAGTTGCAGTGTTTTTGGGATAAGAGTTGGGGATTAGGTTTTAGGAGTTAGTTGGGAGGGGAAGAGGGGTTAGGATTTAAGTGGGGAGGAAGAAAAAGGATTGGGGTTGAAAATTGGATTCTGTAGAGACAAGGCATGCCCTGTCTCTACTCTACATGCCTTGTCTCTACTTATCTCGCCTTTAATTGTGCCCTATAGTCTGCCTCTCCACCGCCAGAGGGTTGCGATAACGGTAGGGTGTCTGTTTTTCCGGAAATCCAAACAGGATATCCTTTCCGGAAAAACCTTGTAGCCGCGCTATCTTTCCGGAAATTATCCTTCTTTTTATGGCTGCTGATGCCCTTGTCCAACGCCTCGAGTCCACGATTGAAACCATTCCCGATTTTCCCATTCCGGGCATTCTGTTCCGGGACATTTCCCCCATTTTTCAGCACCCGGATTTATACACGGATGTGGTTGCCGACCTCGCCGATTTTAGTCGTGGCAAAGTGGATGTAGTATGCGGGATTGAAAGCCGGGGCTATTTGTTTGGCATCGCCATCGCCGTAGCGCTCAACGTGCCTTTTGTACTGATTCGCAAGGCCGGAAAACTGCCGCCGCCGATTATTGGCGAGGCCTACGCTTTGGAATACGGCAACGCGGTAATTGAAATGCGTACCGGCGTGATCCAGCTTGGCCACCGCGTGTTGATTCACGACGATTTGCTGGCTACCGGCGGCACCACTGAGGCGGCAGCCCGGCTCGTTCAAAAGCAAGGCGGGCAGGTAGCGCAGTTTAGCTTTCTTATTGGTCTGGAAGCGCTTTCCGGAAAAGAGCGTTTAAAACCGTTTGGCGGCGAGGTGTACGAGGTGCTGCGGTATTAATGGGCGCGACTCAAGTTCTCGGCGGGTTGCAGGACGACTTGTGGAGTCTAAGGTGAGACGCTATCCGGTTAGACTTGAAGCGGTCTCGTAAATAGGAGGCTACCGTTTCTCTTCTTTTTTGTCACCCTCGCAGCGGGTCTTCACAGCTTCTAAATTGTGGAGAGTCCCTTCGGGAATGACAAAAGTCGCTGTCCAAAACAACTTCTTCAGGTTTAGAAGACCGCTTCTTGATAAGTCGGAAAGTCCTATTGCTTCCCGTATTGCCCCGGTGCGAAGGCTGTTCCTTTCCGGAACCAGTTGGCAAAATGGGCTACTTCCCGAAAACCGAGCCGGTCGGCAATTTCCTTCTGCGATAGCCTTCCTTGCAGCAACAGCCTTTTTGCTTCTTTGAGCAATAAATCCTGCCCGATTTCAAAAACGGTTTTTCCGGTTGCGGCCTGCACTTTCCGTTCCAGGGTAGCGGCAGAAAGATGCAGCATCTGCGCATAATCCTCGGCCCGGAGCCGTTGCGCATAATGGGTTTGAACCTGTTCGTAGAACTGCCGTACATACGGGTCGGTAAGGTCGGTCCCCGCCACACCGGGCAGCGGTTTTTCCAGCACCAGCTTAGTGAGAAAAGCACCCACGAGGCTGAACAGATACAGGTGATTGGCGCTATGTGCGCCTATTTCGCCGATTAAAAGCGCAAAGGAGGCCGCTTCTTTTGCATCCAGATTCAGGACATTGCTTTGGCTGAAATAATCCAGATAGCCGACGTCTTTATTGGCCTCTTGCAGCTTGTACAAAAAGGCCTCTTTATACACCAGCGCGAAGCCTTCAGAGTGCAAGCCCCGTTCCAGCCAGTGTGGGTCGCCGGCGCGCAACAGGTGCAGCGAGTGGTCCTGAACGGGATGTTCCCGGAACTGAATGCTGTGGGTACCGCCCCCTTTCCGGAAATACAGCAGTTCGTGATATTGGTGGCTGTGATGGGCGTCAAACGGATAGCTTTCCGGGTTGTCCAGCCGCACATATCGCACCAGCACGTTGGCGACGTCGTCTTCTGTAAAAGGGTATTGCGGATAAGGCAGCATAACGTAGCGAATATAAGGCCTGAAGCGGTCCGAAACCAGCAACTCCACAAGTCCCGCGTACGTTTTTTGGATAGACCTATGGAGTCAATCGGGTTGCTGCCCGAGGACTCCACAAGTCGCCCCAATTGCGAAAATTTCCGGAAATTTATGCCAACTAAACCTCCTTACCTATGCGTGGCGGCGGCGATTATTTTCCGTTTCTGGTATTTCTGCTTCTCTTGGCAGCTGCGATTCACTGGGGCGAAAAAGCAGTGCGCCGGTGGCGGCAGCGGCGAAAGATTCCTTTTCAGGACGGCGTGGATTACCGGAATAATTAAGGCCTTTGAGAGGTAAATCCAATCCAAAAACCCAAAAATCAATACCCAAGATCCAAAACGAAAGGAACCCAAAAAGTATTCAGGAGCCGGAAACCATCCCAATTCTGGGGCAGGGCTTTCAAGTCTTGAATTTTGATTCTTGATTTTGATTCTTGATTTCTACTTTTTAAGATTTGAGACACAAGTCTTGAATTTTGAAACCTTGATCCTTGGATTTTGCTTTTGGGTTTTGAGCGACGGCTCAAAACCCAAAAGCCTACATTTTCTCCGGAACCGAAATACCCAGCAAGCTCATTGCGTGTTTCAGCACAGTAGCCGTCATGATGCAGAGCATCAACCGCAGGTCGCGCTTCTCGGCGCTTTCGGCATCGGCTACGGAATGCTGGGCGTAGAAGGTGTTGAACTTTTGCGCCAGCGCAAAAGCGTACTGACAAATCAGCGACGGATTGTACTCGGCAGCGGCAGCGGAGATCGTGTCGGGGTATTGCTCTAATTGCAACAACACGTCTTTCTCCAACGGCATCACTGCCTCGGTGAGGTTGAACGATTGGAAATGCGTCCGGTCCACAAAAACCGACACGCCAGCCTTGCGCAGGATAGAATGAATCCGGGCGTGGGCGTATTGCACAAACGTGGCGGTGAACCCGTGCAGGTCAATGCTTTCCTGCGGGTTGAAAATCATTTTCTTTTTCGGCTCTACGCGCAGGAGGTAAAATTTCAGCGCACCGATGCCAATGGTTTTGTAGAGCGCATCCAGTTCGGTGGCGGAGAAACCCTCGGTTTTGCCGGCGGCTTCGGTCTGGGCTTTGGCCAGGGCAATCATCTCGTCTATCATGTCGTCGGCGTCCACCACAGTGCCTTCGCGGCTTTTCATTTTTCCGGTCGGCAGTTCCACCATGCCGTAACTGAGGTGGTAAATGCCGTCGGCGCAGGGCTCGCAGAGGCGCTTGAGGATGCGCTTCAGCACGTCCATGTGGTAATTCTGTTCGTCGGCAATCACGTAGATGCTTTCGTCCAGCTTGTAATCGTTGTACTTCAGGCGCGCCGTGCCGAGGTCCTGCGTCATGTACACGCTGGTGCCGTCGCCGCGAAGAAGCAGCTTTTGGTCCAGCCCTTCGTCGGTGAGGTCAATCCACACCGAGCCGTCGTCTTTCCGGAAAAGCACCCCTTTTTGCAACCCTTCTTCCACCAGTTGCTTGCCCAAAAGGTAAGTGTCGCTTTCGTAGTAGTATTTGTCAAAATCCACCCCGAGGCGGCGGTAGGTTTCTTCAAAACCTTTGTACACCCAGCTGTTCATCTTCTCCCACAAGGAATAAATTTCTTTGTCCCCCGCTTCCCAGCCGCGCAGCATTTCCTGCGCTTCTTTAAAAATGGGCGCTTCGGCTTCGGCCTTTTTTTCGTCCATGCCGCCGGCCACCAGTTCCCTTACTTCGCTCTTATAAATATCGTTGTACTTTACGTAGTAATCGCCCACGAGGTGGTCGCCCTTAATTCCGGAAATTTCCGGCGTGGCGCCGTCGGCGTAGCGCTGCCAGGCAATCATGCTTTTGCAGATATGGATGCCGCGGTCGTTGACGAGGTTGGCCTTGATAACCTGCTGGCCTTCCGCTTTGAGGATTTCGCTGACGGCAAAGCCCAGAAAATTGTTGCGCAGGTGGCCGAAGTGGAGCGGTTTGTTGGTGTTGGGCGACGAATATTCCACCATTACGCGATGGGTGCCTTTCGGTTTCTGGCCCCACATGCTGTCGTTGAAATGATTGAGGAGAAAATCTTCCCAGTAGTCGTCGCGCACGCTCAGGTTCAGGAAGCCGCCAACGATTTTATAGCCCGAAAAAAGGTCGGTGTTTTGTGTTAGCCAGTCGCCAAGCTGCGTGCCAATTGCGTCGGGTTTCTGGCGCAGGGCTTTCACGTAGGGAAATAACACCACGGTGTAATCGCCTTCAAAATCGGGCTTGGTTTCGCTGACGGTCACGCTTTGCGCATCCACGGCTTCCATTTGGGGAAATAAAGCTTTCAGGGCATCGGCAGTGGCGTTTTTAATCTGGGCAACGAGATTCATGGGGCAAAGAAAGAGTGTTTCGGACAAAAGACGATAGACAAAAGACAAAAGAGGCGATAAGTAATAAGATGTGTGTCAGGAATCAAAGACCAAAATCCAAAACCAAATTCCGGAAATCAAGCGCCCATTTCCGGAAATCATACCTTATTGCCATTACCCTGATAAAAGCCGAAGGGCGTCCAACGGCGCAACCATCCAATTCCGCTAATGTTTTACCTTCGCAAACCTGCAAATCGGCTTTGTGCCTTGCAGGCCTTTTCCAACCTTATGCAAAAAACATTTCGCGCCTTGCTGCCGGCTTTGGCGCTCACGATAGGCTTTTCTTCCTGCTCCGAAGACTTTGATGTATTGGCCCCCGCAAAGCCCTACACGGTGGTGTATGGGATTCTGGATGCCAGCGAGCCGGTAAACTACGTGCGCATCCAACGCGCCTACGCCGACCCCAACAAAAGCGCGCTGGACCTCGCCAAGCTGCCGGATTCTTCTTACTTCCCGAATATCGCCGTTACCATGCAGGAAGTGGGCAGTTCGGCATCGCCGGTTACCCTCAACCGCGTGGCTATGGCGGATAAAAATCCGGGCACGTTCTTCACCAAACCCAACTACGCCTACGAAATTACCCAGCCGCTGACGCCGGGCCGCACCTACCGTGTGCTGATCAAAAACAACGACAACGGCAACGTAGATACCGCCGAAACCGTGATTGCCGACGTGAGCGGCGGGCGCATCTCGGAACTGGCACCGGATATCAACCCGAATCAGAAAGTAGAGCTTTCGCCTACCAACAGCTCGAATTCCTTCGAAGACGGCACCTACTCTTGGCGTGTCTTGCAATATCCGCTGAGTGCTACCATTAAATATATGAATGCAATGGTGCGCTTTCATTTCCGGGAACAGCCAGTGGGCGGCGGCGCCCAAACCGAAAAGACGGTAGACTACATTTTCAGCCGGCCTGTGAATACCGGCGGTAATGGTTGGGACACCAGAGTACCTGCCGATAAGTTCAACAATTTTTATGTCGCTATCGCCAACGGCCTGGGCGACGCGCCTGCCGGAACCGAACGCCTCGTGGATAGCGCTGATTTGATTGCTTACTTTGGAACGCCGGAATTATACACCTATCAGCAAAACCAGATTGCTATCGGCGGACTGGGCGGCGATCAGGTGCAGTACCGGTACACCAACATCCGGGGGAAAGACGTTATCGGTGTGTTGGCCTCGCGGGGTAAAATCCAGCGCCTGCGCGTGCCGCTGAGTGATGGAACGGTGGCCGCTCTGAAAGTGAACCCCAATACACAGAAAAGCAACATTACGGGTCGGGTAATGCCTTAAAAAGACCTTTATTTCCGGAAAATTATTTTCTGCCTTCTGCGTCAGTGCAGAAGGCTTTTTTCTGTCAATAATTCCCAACAAACTGCCATTTTGGTAATGCCAGTGGCATTGGGCCGAAATTTGTGTAATAAACGCGTACGGTTGGGAGCAGTATTAAAATCTGTGTGTTCAAAAACCGGATTTTTCCCCGACCCACATTCCTTTTCTTTCTAAAAACTACATTTCTATATGAGCAAAATCATCGGCATAGACCTCGGTACCACCAACTCCTGCGTGGCCGTTATGGAAGGCAATGAACCTGTTGTAATTGCCAACGACGAAGGCCGTCGGACGACCCCTTCGGTGGTGGCTTTTCTGAAAAACGGCGAGCGCAAAGTGGGCGACCCAGCCAAGCGTCAGGCCATTACCAACCCCACCAATACCATTATGTCCAT
>JAEWBT010000112.1 GCA_023391015.1 Bacteroidota bacterium | reverse complement strand
GATAGTAATCGGCCCGCAGGGAATGGGTGAGATCTACGAGGGGCGTGCCGGGAACATACTGCATCAGCACCCCTTTGACCATGCCCACGGAGGGATCCTGGTAGCCGAGGTCGGTGGAAAGGGTGATGCAGGCCATTAAAGAGGGGATAGGGAGGGCAACAGGTGCAAAAGTAGGCGTTGCAAAAAAGGGAAGCGGGCCGGAAAGGGATAATTTTCGCCGGGGCTGCTCGTTAGCTTTGTAGTTTGTTTTCCTGAATCACTCTGAACGATGGCTTTTTCTCTTTGGTTTCGATGGATGTTGCCGGGGCTGCTGCTGGCCTGCGCCCTGGGGGCCTGCAACAAAGAAACCTTCCAAACGACGGGGGGCAACCTGCGCTTCTCGACGGATACTTTGACGTTTGACACGGTTTTTACGGATGTAGGCTCGTTCACCCTCGGCTTTAAAATCTTCAATACCGAAGATGCGGCAGTAAAACTGTCATCGGTGCGGATGGGCGGGGGCGCGGCTTCGCCGTTTCGCATCAACGTGAACGGCATTCCCGGCCCGGAGGTGAAAGACGTAGAGATTGCGGGGAACGATAGCGTGTATGTGTATGCTACGGTGCGTATTAACCCGGATAGTGCGGATGCGCCGTTTGTGGTGGAGGATAGCCTGGTGGCGATGCTCAATGGTCGGGCGTTCACCGTGCCGTTTCTGGCGTATGGACAGAATGCGCATTACATCAACGGGGAGATTTTGCAAACCCAGACGTGGGGTGTGGCGGATAAAAAGCCGTATGTGATCGTCAGCAGCGCCCTTGTGGAAGAAGGCGCGACCCTTACCCTAGCACCCGGAACGCGGGTGTATATGCATGCCGATTCGAGGTTGCTGGTGCAGGGCAGGTTGCTGGCCGAGGGGACGAAGGAGGACAGCATTATCTTCCAGGGCGACCGCCTGGACCGGGGGTACTTCGGCAACCGGGGGTATCCGGGCGAGTGGGGGGGATTGTATTTCGACTCGAAGAGCAACGGCAGCCGCCTGCGGCATGTGGTGCTTCAAAATGGGGGGAATACGGCGCTCGGGGCGCTTCCGGCTCTGATCCAGGTGAATCCGGACTCGGTTGGGAACGGCACGCCGCAGCTCTACATGGATAAGGTGGTGCTCCGGAATAGTATAGGGTATGGCATTTTGAGCTTTGGGGGAAACATTTCCGGAAATAATACGCTTATTTATAACTGCGGGGCCAATGCACTGGCTTTGCTGGAAGGCGGGAAATACGACTTTAATAACTGTACGTTCCACTTACAAGGCACCTATGCCCTGCGCCACATTGACCAGCCGGCAGTGGTGGCCCTGAACTACTTTGAGTATGCCCAGAACCAGTTCCGGGAGCGCTATCTGAAGGCGGATTTCCGGAATTGCATCGTGTGGGGCACCATAGACAACGAAGTGTTTTTCGGGAAGCGGACGGGAGCGGGCTATGATGTTTCCTTACAAGCCTGCCTGCTGAAAGCCAAAGACGGGGAAAGCTACTCGGCTGCCGTGCAGAGCACTTTGCTGCTCAATACCGACCCGCAGTTTAAAGATCCGGAAAAAGAAGATTATCACCTGCAAAGCACGTCGCCCGCGAAAGGCACGGGCACACCCCTGACCGCGCCGGAGTTGCAAACAGACCTGGACGAAAAGCCCCGGAGCGGGCAGTGGGACATCGGGTGTTACCGGGTGGATTAAAAACGCGCAGCGTGTGTTTTCAAAGTTGAGTTTATGAGCGAATTATCCGGGCCTAAAAAGACCCCCTGGCGCAGAAAGCTGCACACGATTATCTACGAGGCGAACACCCCTGCGGGCCGCCTTTTCGATATTGCCTTGCTGGCGTTCATTGTAATCAGCATCATCATCGTGGCGCTGGACTCGGTGCCGGAACAGCACGCGCGGCATGGCCGGTTCTTTATTGAGTTGGAATGGGTGTTCACCATCATCTTCACGATTGAATACGTGTTGCGGCTGCTGGCCTTGCGTCGGCCCCTGCGCTTCGTGTTGAGTCCTTTGGGGATTATCGATTTGTTGTCCATCCTGCCGGCCTACCTGAGTTTGTTGTATCCCGGAGCGCAAACGCTGTTGGTGCTGCGTGCGTTCCGGCTGTTGCGCATTTTCCGGATCTTCAAGCTGACGCGGTTTGTGGATGAGGCGCGCACGCTTCGCATTGCCCTGCGGAGTTCTTTACGGAAGATTTCCATTTTCATGCTCACAGTGGCCACGATTACAGTGATTCTCGGCTCGGTGATGTATTTGGTGGAAACAGACAATCCCGGTTTTTCCTCCATCCCCACCAGCATCTACTGGGCGACCGTAACGATAACCACGGTGGGGTATGGGGATATTTCGCCCATCACGCCGCTGGGCAAATTCATCTCCACCATCATGATGTTGATTGGCTACGGCATCATTGCCGTGCCGACGGGCATTTTTGCCTCCGAGATGCTGGCCCGGCACGGCAAAGGCCAAAGCACCGAAGTGTGCCCGGCGTGTGGGCGCGAAGGCCACGACCTCAATGCAGTGTACTGCAAGTGGTGCGGGGCGAAGTTGTAGAGATAGGAAAAGTCTTTTAGGAGATAGATTTCCGGCGTTTGCACAACCCGCGCAGCGGCGCTACTTTCGTTGGTACTGAAGCGTCTCCCATGGCCGATCTGGAAGTCATCAACCACTTGAAAAAAGCAACCGAGAACCTGCAAAATCCCAAACACTCCACCTGGCATAAGGTCAAAGAGCTGGGGCGGGAAATTTTTATCATTGTTTTCGCGGTTTCGCTTTCCATCTGGCTGCACGAGTGGAGCGAAGAGCGGCATGAACAAAGCGAAGCCCACCACTTCCTGGCCGAGCTGCGGCAGGATTTAAAATACGACCTCGAAGAATACGAAAACGACCGACGGGATTATGTTACTAAGGCGCAGGTCTTCGGGGAGATTTCTGTTCCCGACCCGGTGCCTGCCGCCGTGGAGCGGCTCTATGATGTGATCCACGACTTCGACGAGCCCATGCCGTCCCTAGGCCGCTACGAAAGCTTTAAGTTTTCCGGAAAAATCGGCTATATCCATCAGCCCGGCCTGGCCGGCAACATCATCCGGCTTTTTGAGGAAGATGTGCGCCGCCTCCAACACCTCACCGGCGACTACGTGCGCCTGCAAAACGAGTTTCACGACCGGATGAACGAGCAGTTGGTCTATAGCAGAGAGACGGAAAGCAACATCCGGGAGATTGCCGGCAAGGGCATTTTCCGGAATCTGGCCCGCGACCTGCGCCAAACCGAAGACATCCAGCGAGGCTACACGAGTTGTATCAACCGGATTGAAAGCATCTTACCCCTGATTGACAAAGCCATCGGACCGGAGAAAAAGTAAGGTTTAGAAAAGCGCGCGTCCAAAAACAGTTTTCTTTTTTAAAAGAATCCGATAGTATATTTGCAACCCGCGAAAGCGGAACCTACCTTTTTACGGGCATAGTTCAACGGTAGAATAGAGGTCTCCAAAACCTTTGATCGTGGTTCGAATCCGCGTGCCCGTGCTGAATTTTTTTAGACAAAAGATTAAAGACAAAAGAGCTTCTTTCTCTATCTCTTTTGTCTTTTGTCTTTTTACTTTAATCTCCTTTACGCACCATGGCCAAACTTGGCACTTATATTCAGGAAGCCTACGACGAACTCGTCCATAAAGTAACCTGGCCTACTTGGGAAGAGCTTCAGCAAACAACCGTTATCGTGTTGGTTTCTTTGGTGATTATTACCTTGCTTTTCCTGGGAATGGATCAGATCTCGGAGCGGGTGTTGAAACTGCTGTACAGCATTTTAGGATAAGGGGCGAAATCGTGTAATTATGAACGAAGGTCAAACAAATACCGCCCAGCAACCCGAAGTAGATACTAAATGGTATGTGCTGCGCGTGGTGAGCGGAAAAGAAAAAAAGATTAAAGAACACCTCGAAAAGGAAATCCGCCTTTCCGGTTGGAGCAATCTCATTACGCAGGTGTTGTGCCCGGTGGAAAAAGTGGTGAAGATTGCCGGTGGCAAGAAATCACTGCGCGAAAAAATCCTGTTTCCCGGCTACCTGATGCTGGAAGTAACCAACGGCCGCATGGGCGATGATATGGTGCAGGTGATTACCGGTGTTTCCAACGTCATCCACTTCCTCGGTCGCGAAAACCCCACCGCCCTGCGCAAAAGCGAGGTCAATAAGATGTTTGGCACGGTGGACGAAGTGGCCGAAGCGGGTCTGGCCTATGCCGATCCATTTACCGTGGGCGAAACCGTGAAAATCATCGACGGGCCGTTCAACGACTTTAACGGCCTGGTGGAAGAAGTGAACGAAGAAAAGAAAAAGCTGAAAGTGGTGGTGAAGATTTTTGGCCGCTCCACGCCGGTAGAGCTCACCTATATGCAGGTGGAAAAACTGTCTTAAGAACAAGTATCAAGACAAAAGACGATTTTGTAGGAACGCGCCATAAGGCGCGTTCTTGTTTTAGGGGATGTCCATTTCCGGAAATTTGAGAAGATAAAGTGCCTTGGCAACATAAGGAGACGCCCAATTTGGGCGTCTCTACAAAACGGCTTCTTGCAACAGTGGCAGCTTTTGCTTATTTTGGAAGGCTCAAAAGAGAAAAAGTCGTTGTCTGGAACATTTGAAGCAGACCGCTACACCGAAACGCTTCAAAAGATGAAGGCCGGAACATATTAAATCCCTGATGTAATTTTCCGGAAAACAAGGCGCTGTTTCCGGAAATCTAAACCCCTCATTCCTGTTTCCTAATCTCCCATGTTCATTCAAAACCAAACCTTCTCGGACCGCGAAACGCTGCTGGAAATTCTTTTCGATTTTGAGCTGGGCGTACCGGCAGAGGCTATCGTAAAGATGAAAGCGGCTATTGACGCCGTACTGGCCGATGACGCCGACTACCAACAGGAACTTCAGGATATGCCCGACCCGGAAGACCGCGAAGAATTTGCTGACGAAGTGAAACGCGAGTTTCTGGCCAATATGCTCGGCGAAAAATTTGACTCTTTCGTGGTCAAAGACCGCAAATGGTATGGCGTGGAAGCAGGTGGCGAACAAACGTTTCTGGGAGAAGTGGATTTGGTGTAGGTGCCCTTTGGGCGTTGGAGCTTCGCGTTGGAGTGTTTTGCACGTTGGAGCGCTTCGCGCGTTGGCCTATTAAGAAAACAAGGAAGTTTTGGAAAATGTATTGTTGACGTTATAAGTGCAGAGATTTGCATTGGTTGAGCGTGTTGTGACACAATCGTGTCCTGCAAAACTGTACTTTCCTATACCATACACAACATTTTCCAACGCCCGCTAAAGGCGGGCTCCAACGCTAACAGCTCCAACAGCGCAGCGTCCAACGCGCAGCCTACCCTTCCAGATGAATGGAAATCACGATGCTGCGCGTATTCAGCCCTTCTAAGGCATTGGAAAGCGGCAGGCTGCGGTCGCCCCGGTAGAGCTGGTTCATCAAACCCTGCGACAGCTTGATTTCCGGCGAAAAAATAAAGTTGGGGTAATACCATTCAAAGCCAAAACCAATTTCAAAACCGGCGTCGATGGGCAATACTTTCAGATATTCGTCGCGGCGGCGGGAGCGGGCATTGGCGGCGAGGTCCACATCAAACTTGCCGCCGCCCAGGGCATAAAACCGGAAATTATGCAGCCGGTCGCTTTTAAATTTCAGCTGCAGCGGCAGGGTGAGATAAACGCTTTCGGTGGTTTTATCTTCGGTTACAGCCGGATTTAAAGGCTCGTTGTATTGGATGCGCTTGCCGGCAAAGGAAACAGCCGGAATAAAGCGCAGGTCAAAACGGTTGGACATCCGCAGATTGCCCATCAATCCCAGCGAAAAGCCTGGTGACCAATAAGGCTCAATGCGCTTAAACGTATCGGTATTGGCAAAAGACGGATCGTAGGTAATCCGGTACTGCGACATGTTGAAGCCAAACGTCAGCCCGAAATAATACGGCTTGTTATCGTGCTCGGCCATGTTCATCACCTTGCGCTGAGCCTGAGCAGCAAATGCAATTCCGGAAAAGGCCAGCAGTAAAAAAGTTTTTTTCATACACCAATACGCTCCTGAAAGGTACGACACCAAGCGCTTACCCCAAACGCTTTCCGGGGTTGGTATAGTATTTGCCTTTTTAGACAGTAAAAAGAAATCAACGCTTCCTAAAATCGATTTCCTATGAACCGGCCTATATCTTATCAAACGCTGCCTCGGGCCGCTTTTCAGGCGCTGATGGCCCTGGTGAAAGAAAGATTTCCTGCAACCGCTCAAAAGTTACTGGGCCGGCTGCGCAACGGCGCCGACACCAACCGCGAACTGCTGGTGCCGGTGCGGATGCTGGTCTATAACATCCTGGGCGAAAAATCCTACGAGCGCTACACCGGCTACGAATGGGCCGCCATGCAAGGCGACCGCCGTGCCGAAACGGCCTGGATCCGGATGCTGAACGTGTGCCGGATGCTGATTGCACGGCCGGCGGCATCCCCGGCCATTTGTTTGAATTAAAACAACGCTGCGCAATTCTTTTAAAAACCGGTCAGGAGTGGCCGGTTTTTTTATGGATTTTCTTAGATGTATTTCCGGAAATCCACTAGGCAATGACCCTACTTCGTGGCCGTATAAAGCGTGGTGATACCAAAGGTGAGGGGGCGTACTTCCACTTCTTTAAACCCGCATTTCTGAAGGATTTTCCGGAAATCGGCGCCTTCCGGAAACGCCATGGCGCTCTCGTTGAGGTAGGTATAGGCCCGTCCATGATTGGACACCAGGTTACCCAGCCGGGGCAGAATGTGCTTGAAATAAAATCCAAAGGCTTCTTTGATAACCGGCGTTTTGGGTTTGGAAAACTCCAGAATGGCCAGCCGTCCGCCCGTCCGCATCACGCGGCACATCTCCGAAAGGCCCTTTTCCAGATGCTCAAAATTGCGCACCCCATACGCACACATTACCGCGTCGAAAGCGTTGTCGGGGAAGGCGAGCGCCGCACTGTCGCCGTGTTGAAACGTTATTTTTCCGGAAAGATTTTGTTCCGCCGCTTTTTTTCGGCCCACTTCCATCATGCCTTCCGAAATATCGGCGCCGGTGACGGTTGCACCGGTTTCTTTGGCAGCCAGAATGGCGAGGTCACCGGTGCCGGTAGCGAGGTCGAGGATGGTTTTTGGGTTGCAGACTTGCAGGCTTTGGATTGCTTTTTTGCGCCAGCCGCGGTCGATACCCATGCTGAGCGTGTGATTCAGAAAGTCATATTTCGGCGCGATGGTGTCGAACATCTCGGCTACCTGTGCCGTCTTGCTTAGCTTTGACGATTCGTCGGGCACAATGGCATCGTGCTCGTTTTTAGGGGAAGTCTGCATCGGGCTTCAAAATTACAACACACCTTTTCTGCCCGCTATGGAAATCCGCAAGGCCCATTACCTGATCTCGTCGCCCAATGTGGCCCTTTGCCCCAAGCCCGACCGGCCCGAGTATGCTTTTATCGGGCGCTCCAACGTGGGCAAGTCCTCGCTCATCAACATGCTGACGCGCCATTCCAAGCTGGCCAAAACCTCGGCCGCGCCCGGCAAAACGCAACTCATCAACCATTTTGAAATTGAAAGCGAAGGGGAGAAAGGTCTTCGGGAAAGCTGGTATCTGGTGGATTTGCCCGGTTACGGCTACGCGAAGGTGAGCCAGAGCCAGCGCGCCAATTGGCAAAAGATGATTGCCGGTTACCTGCGCGAGCGACCCAATTTGCTTACTGTTTTCGTGTTGCTCGACAGCCGGTTGCGCCCGCAGCAAATCGACCTGGATTTTTTGGCGCAGCTCGGTGAGTGGGAAGTGCCGTTCAACATGATTTTCACCAAAGCCGACAAGGTAACGCAGCGCGAAGCCAACATGAATGCCAAGGCGTTTGTCAATAAAATGCGCGAAGAATGGGAATTTATTCCGCGCTCGTTTATGAGTTCGTCGGTAAAGTTTCTGGGAAGAAAAGATATCCTCGGCTACATTGAGGAGTTGAATAAGGAGTTTCAGTTGCCGGAAGGGGAGTAGGGCGACCCGCTCTTCAAGATTTGGCAAGGCGCTCGCAGGGCTTCTGACAGCCTTGGTAAGTTCTTATTCAAACCAGATAGCCTACCCATAAATTCCCCAAAACCCCAGAGAGCCTTACTACACGAACCCGTGCAGGTAAAAATGCATAACCTGCCACCAGTCGTAACTGTTTTTCATGTATAGCTTAAACGGGCCGGTGACGGTGGTTTCCGTGCCGTCGGGAAGCTCCACCACGTAGCGCACGGTGCCTTCGGAAAACCCCAGGCGGTTTCCTTCTTCCGGCACTTCTTCGTCGGTTTGCGCCGAGGTGGCCTCAACCGTGTAGTGGTAGGATTTGACTTCGTTAAACAGCTCCATAAACCGGACCAGCGACCCTTGCGCTTCCGCGAGCGAGAGGGGCTTTTGGCTGCCGTTGATAACGCACGAAGCCATGAAATGCTCGCTGAGTTCGCCCTTGAAAAACCCGTTCATAAAGTCATCCGTCCGGGCACGCTGGTCGTAGTCGTGGTTGGGGTGAAACTCTTCGTAAATAAAGTTCCAGCCCGGAAACGGCGATACTTCGTGGTTCAGCAGCTCGTCCGCCATAAAATCGTAGCACACTGCCGGCGGGTAATCGGCCAGAAAAGCTACGGTGATTCCCTTGGCGTCGTAGAGGTCGTTGAGCCGTTCCCATTCCTGCTCCAGTTCTTCCGGCGACAGCTCGGCGGCGGGACGAAAATCCGGGTTGCCAAGGTATTCCCGCAGCGACACCGGTGGGTTTTCGGCTTCCCGCCGGTGGAAATCGCGGATGTAATTCAGGAACTCTCCTTCCAGTTCCGGCGGCAGGTCCACGCCCGGCATCGTATGAAAGTCGCCGCCCAGTTCGGCTTGCATCTGAAGCTTGAGCAATTCGTTTTCCAGTCGCAGTTTTTCCTCTTCACTGCCGCTGAAATCGTCTTCGGGAAGGTTTTCTTCGGGATGCATAGCTGTAAAATTAAAGGCAGAAAGGTAGGTTTGATGTTTGGACTAAAATGCTCTTTACTTAAGCCACTTTCGCACTCCGCCATGATGAGAGCAGGTTCCGCGCCGGCTTCGGCTGAAGCTATATGTCCCGTCCCTGCAAATGGCGGTGGCTCCTGCTGGGGTGGACTCGTAGTAGGTAGGGGATTGGATGCGCTGCCGGGCGGAGTTGGTATAGTAAGTAACCGAAGACGCTGGCGCGGTAGAACGCGGGTTGGTGAAAGCTGACTTTTTAAGATGAGGCGTGGTTAAATACCGGGAACTC
This sequence comes from Bacteroidota bacterium, assembly GCA_023391015.1. Classification (GTDB taxonomy): domain Bacteria; phylum Bacteroidota; class Bacteroidia; order Chitinophagales; family Chitinophagaceae; genus UBA1952. The sequence continues at coordinate 1,456 of JAEWBT010000112.1, read as the reverse complement.
ACATAACCTATCTGCCCACCGTATCCGACTTGAAGCCACGGACAGCCGCCGCACTCCTGAAGCACTGCCACCGACGCGCCTTTAGGTATTTGGGTAACGACCTGATGCAGGGTGCCCGGCCCAGCTCTAAGGCTCAGGTTCGCGGTAGTTTGCAGGCCGGATTGAGCGTGTGTGGACAGGCCTGCGATGAAACACAGAAATAAAATCAAATATATTTTCATGTTACAGCAGCGTAAAGCCGAAATCAGGATTTAGCCTTACTCACGGGCTTGATAGTTGGTTTTTGAGCAAACGATTTTACAATGTACCCCAATAAGTCCCCGTCCGGGGTTGACGCGCGGACGTAATAGGTGTTGCCGACGTTGCTTAAGACCGTTACTTGAGTACCGTTTGGCAGGTTCTTCAGGATTGTTTCCCGGTTGAGTTGAGCGGCCTGAGGCGTCCCGGAATTGCTTAACCGGTATTCTTCCGGACTTAAACTCCGGTTTCTAAGTGTAATATACTTTGCACTCCCAACGACATCCACTACATATGAGTTGCTTTCGGTTGGCGTGTGAATAACCGCTGAGGCTTGCACGGGGGCGGTGTTCATTTGCCCTTCCTTCCAACCGTTGGTAATGGCAGCAAGGCGGGTGCGTTTGGCGGGATGCGTTGAAGAAAGGCTTTCACCGCCGTAGGTTTCCATAGCGATGCAGGCTTCATCCAGACTTGCACCCATTTTAGCGAGCACAAAGCCTGAAAAGCGGTCGGCCTCCAACTCTAGTTCCGGCCGCGCATCCGATTCTAAAAGAGTATGGCCGGATAAGTGGTGACCAACTTCATGGGCCAAGATACTTAAGGCACCAAACTCGCTTTTAGTCTGCCGCTTTACGTTCTCCATAAAACGCTGATTGTAGAGAATGTAACGCTTGTTTTCATGGAGTACTGCCGCGGCGTTATCTACATCCGAGGCAATAAGCAGAAAGTTTGTAGGCAGGCCGGTTTGTTTCATCACCCGTTGAAGGGCGGCTTCAGCATCTGATTTAAAAGAATGCGCTTGGCTTAAAGGTAAGGTTCCGGTGTAGTTGCAGCTGTTGTTTTGATTTAGCGGAATACTATTTTGAAGGGAGATTTTCTTCTCGCCGGAGTCAGAACAGGCTGCCAGACCTGTCAAAAGAAACAGTTTCAAATGCTTCATAGAGAAATGAATTACCGTTCTATGGCAGAAGCTTCCGTAACGCAATGAAGCGTTGCTGCGCTGTCCAGTACCTCAATGGAAAAGACCTTTCGCCGCGTTTCCTCGTCGGTTGTCTCCCACAACCGGTCAAAAGAAAATCAAGCGCTTCAGAGCAATCCAGATCATCCACCCAAGGTGCTTTTACCTGAACGATATAAGAGGTTGACAGGTCGCCGGGGAAAGCCGCTTCTATGCACATATCTGCAATTGGTTTGCCTTTTTCAGCACACCGTGCCACAA
>JAEWBT010000077.1 GCA_023391015.1 Bacteroidota bacterium | reverse complement strand
CGCGCTTAAAGAAATTTCCGGGAATGCGACCGGCAGAAGCAAATTTCTCCTGATAATCGACGGTGAGCGGAAAGAACGACTGACCGGGGCGGGGTTCTTTGGCCGCCACGACGGTGGCCAGAATCATACAGTTGCCACAGCGCAGCAGCACCGCGCCGTCGGCCTGGCGGGCCAGCTTGCCGGTTTCAAGGGTTACCTCTTGTCCGTTATCGAGCGTAAAGGACACCGAGGTGGGTTGGAGATTCAACATACAGTTGTGTTGGTTTGGTAATAAACCGCTGTTTCAGCTTTGGGCAGCGGCGGGATAAAAGTTTAAAAAACGCTTTTTGGGCGGTGCAATGATAAGTCAGGAAGCAACATGGATAGGGCAGGATGGTTGCTCTTTTTCCGGAAATTTCTCTTTAAAACCAAAAAACCCAACCGGCACGGGTGCAGGTTGGGCAGAGGATTTAAGACCGCGGCGGGTGCTTACTTACGCAGGCCAAGCTTCTCGATGAGGGCGCGGTAGCCGCTCAGGTTAGTGCGCTGCATGTACTGAAGCATACGTTTGCGGCGGCCAACCATATTGATGAGGCCCCGGTTGGAGTTAAAGTCTTTTTTGTTTTGCTTGATGTGGGCCGAGATGTGGTTGATACGCTCGGTCAGCATGGCTACCTGGGCTTCGATAGAGCCGGTGTTGGTGGCGCTGCCGCCATAGGTTTCAAACAGGTTTTTCTTTGCTTCGGCAGTCAGGTGAGACATTATAAAGTGGTCTTTGTAATTAAACTTCGCAGAATTTCGGTCGGCAAAGGTAAGGGAAAAAAGAAATGAAAAGGGTAATTTTCCGGAAAATATTCCCCTAAACATTTTTCTGTTTTGGATAAATCAATGCCAGCGCGCCTTTCCGCTCAGGTGCCATTTTTCCGCTATTGCAACGCTTCCAACCTCACGCTACATTTGCCCTATGGGTCAGTATAGTATTGGAGAAGCCATCAACCGCATGCTGGAAGACAGCCGCTGGACGCCGGCTGTAAACGAGCACCGCATTTGCAACGAGTGGGAACAGATCGTGGGCAAAACCGTGGCCCGGTACACCAACAACATCAGCCTCAACGGCACTACGCTCATCATTACCACCGGCATTGCCGCCCTGAAGCAGGAACTGCTTTTTAGCAAGCCCCGCCTCATTGCGCACATCAACGAATATCTCGGCAGCAATGTCGTGAGCGAGATTATGATCCGGTAGCAGGGGAAGAAAAAACAAGGGCGCAACAGGTATTGCGGAAAAATACCAGAAAGACAAACGGAAGGGTGGGTAAGTATGGCCATTGATCCAATAAAAAAGTTCCGGAAATTTCCGGAACTTTTTTGTCTGGTCGAGTGTACTTCAGACCCTTATTTCTTTTCGGCAGCCGCTACTGGTTTAAGCGCGGTTTCAGCTTTGGCTGTTTCCGTGTTTTTCTTGCTGCAGCAACCTTTGCCTTTAGCACAGGCTTCTTTCTTTTCCTTAGCACAGGCTTCTTTCTTGCCTTTGCAGCAGGCCTTGCCGTCGCCGGCGAAAGAACCAAAAGCAATCATCAGGCCGGACAGCAGGAGGGTGATTTTTTTCATGGGATGAAAAGGTGTTGAAAATGGGTTTGAAATAACGCTACGAATGTACTCCGATTTTTCCTAAAACCGTAATCCCGCCTTTGACGGTTTCGCCGATTTTAACATCTATCTCCGTTCCCAGCGGAAAGAAAATATCCACCCGCGAGCCGAAGCGGATAAACCCGAATTCTTCGTTCTGCGAGACTTTCTGCCCTTCTTTCACATAGTATTTGATGCGGCGGGCCAGGGCACCGGCAATCTGGCGCAGCAGCAGGGTGGCGTGTGGATTTTCAATCACCATAGTGGTGCGTTCGTTCTCCGTAGAGCTTTTGGGGTGCCAGGCCACAAGATACTTTCCGGCGTGATACTTCATGTATTTCACCACGCCATCAATCGGCACGCGGTTCACGTGCACATTTAGCGGGCTCATAAAGATGCTTACCTGAAGGCGTTTATCCTTGAAATATTCCGGCTCGTAGGTTTCTTCAATCACCACCACTTTGCCGTCGGCTGGTGCAATCACCACGTTTTCGCCCACCGAAAAATCGCGTTTCGGCAAGCGGAAGAACCATACAATCCAGAACCACAGCAAAAAGCACACAATATTGATAGCCCAGAAAAGCAGGGGCACATCGCGCACATACATCCAGCTGATTGCGCCAATAGCGGCCCAGAGCAGGGTAGCCAGCGCAATGTATTTGGTTCCTTCGCGGTGAAGCGTCATAAGGGAGATTTTAAATCTTAAAAGGCGGCCAAAGATAGGCGTTGCCTGTCGCGTTTTCCGGTAATGATACCCAATTTGAGCGCCTTTATTACTGAAGAGGAGTCCAGTTTGGGGAGATGCCCGGTTTGGGCGTCTCTACTACAGCAAGTCGATGAGGTAGAGGTAGCAAAACGCAAACGGTGTGGCGATCAGCAGCGAATCGAACCGGTCCAGCGCGCCGCCGTGGCCGGGCATGATCGCGCCACTGTCTTTCACGCCTGCCAGCCGCTTGAGGCGGCTTTCCAGCAAGTCGCCGAGCGTGCCGGGAAGGGCAGCGCAAAGGGCCAGGCCGATGGTTAAGGTGTAGGAATACTGGGGTTGGAAATAACTGAAAACCGCAGCGGCAGCCACGGTGAGCAACGCACCGCCAAGCGTTCCTTCCCAGGTTTTTTTAGGGGAGATTTCCGTCATCTGCGTGCGACCAATGAGCGAACCGGAGAGATAGGCAAACGTGTCGTTGATCCAGATAGCAGCAATCAGGATAATGGGAAAAGCACCGTCCGCAACGCGCAACAGAAAAAGAAGCGAAAGCGGCAGCGTGATGTAGAGATGTCCTGTGAAGGCGCTCGCAGCGGCTATTGGCGTAGTGGTTTTGGAGAGCGCGGTTTGCAGCAAGAGAACGGCGGGATACAGCAAAAGCGCTACTGCAAAAAAGCCCGGCAACATACGCGGCATAGCGTGAGTGGCTACCTCGTCGGGCGTGGAGAAAAACGGCCTTTGCAGCAGGATGGGCAACATCAGCGCAATCAAAAACAACAAGCCACACACCTGGGCAATGAATTGAGTTGCGAATGCAGGCCGTTGCTTCAGGATGGCATCAGACAGCCGGAAGGCTTCGCTCAGACACAGAAAGTGAATCAGCAAGGCCAGCAGCGCAAACGCCCACAGCGGCCCCAGCAGTCCGGCCAGCATGATGGCACCAAACACCACCGCCGAGCCGGTGCGAACCAACAACGTTTTTTTATCTAAAGGCACAGGGAAGGGATTTTAAAAAGAGAGAAATTTATTTCCGGAAATCAAAGGCTTTTTCCGGAAAATCAGCTTGTTTTCGGGTCTGCATCCTGCGCCCAGCCGGGTGGCAGGGGCGTGCGGGCTTTCCAAAGCATCCCAAAAGAAATTACAAACAAAATAAGCCCGCCCACAACATAGCCCGGCGGAATGGTTCCCTCCTCCAGCGCCTGAACCAGGTCGGGCCGGTTTTGGGCATAGTTAATCAAAGCAACCTGCGCACCGTTGTAAACGAAGTGCGCCAGGATACCAGGCCACAGCGAGCCGGTGAGGTAATAGAAAAAAGCAAACAGAATCCCCGCCAGAAAAATCGCCAGAAGGCCCGACGGATTGTAGTGCACCGCCGCAAAAAACGCCGCCGAAGCCAAAATCGGGAACCAAACATTCTGCACCCGCTTGGCCACAAACCGATAGAGCACACCCCGGAAAAACAATTCTTCTCCTAAAGCCGGCAACAACGCCACTACAAACAGTGAAAGCAGCATTTGCCCGCTTGTTTGGGTAAATAAGAATGCTTCCGTAAGCCGGTCGTTGGCTTGCTGCGCTGCCGTCTCGTTCAGCGAAAGCAGATGGCGCATCAGCGCATCTAATCCCAAAAACACTGGTGCGGCACCGATAATACACCCTAAAACCAACACCCATTGTACCGGTTTGCCCGGCGCGCGTAGGCCCAGATACCGGCGCGGCGCAGGGTGGGAGAGATACGCAAAAAGCAGCGACGGCAACAGGAAAAGGCTCATGTGGCTGAGTGCCTGCGTCAAAAGCGCTGCGTTGATCAGGCTGCGCGGACTGTCTTTGGAAACACCCAGTACTTCGGCAGCCTGATGACCGGTAACGGCCGGAACCACCACGGCAGCGATGGCGGTGAAAAAAGAAGCCAGGGTAAAAATGAGCAGAAACAGCATCAACAGCTGCATCGGCCAAGGGTACGCCCGCCAATAGCGGACCCGGAAAAGCGAATGAGTGGGCATTGGGGCGAAAGTAAAGTACAGCGGGCGGAAGGGGGATGGGGTTGATGGGTTGATAAGGTTTATGGGTTTATGGGTTGATGGGTTTATGGGGTTGGGATTTGGAACGTTTATATGGAACTGATATTTTTGATGGATGTATGTCTACGCATTTGAAAAACTGGAAGTCTGGCAGTTGGCCCGGCGCTTTACCGCTGAAATCTACCGCTTGACCCGTTGTTTTCCGGAAGAGGAACGCTTTGGGCTGACCAGTCAAATGCGTCGGTCGGCACGCTCCGTTGCAGCCAACATTGCCGAAGGCAGCACCCGCGCCACCGGCAAAGACCAAGGTCATTTCTATAACACGTCCTTCGGCAGCGCCATTGAAGTCTTAAACGACCTGATTATTGCCTGTGACCTGGAATTTATTTCCCCCGAACAACTTCTCTCCTACCGGGCCCGGTTAGAAATAATAACTTTCAAAATCAACAGCCTTCGCAACGCCGTCTACCCCAACGCCCACAAAAGACCCTAAACCATATCAACCCATAAACCTATCAACCCATCAACCCAATAAACTTTATAAACCCCCAAAACATACTTATGGCCGTATTTTTGCCGTTACGTTTAAAATTTTTACGTGGAGATTACAGAGATGCAAGAAATTCCCGCCGGTCCGCTGTTATCGCAGATAAATACCCCCACCGACCTCAAGCGGTTTGACAAAACACAGCTGCCGCAGGTTAGTGAAGAACTACGCCAGTTTATTATCGATACGGTGAGCGTACACGGTGGCCACTTTGGCGCCAGCCTCGGCGTGGTAGAGCTGTCCGTAGCACTGCACTACGTTTTTAACACGCCCGACGACCAGCTCGTGTGGGATGTGGGCCATCAGGCCTACGGTCATAAGATCCTGACCGGACGGCGATCTGTGTTCCATACCAACCGCAAATACGGCGGCCTTTCCGGCTTTCCGAAGCGCAGCGAAAGCGAATATGATGCCTTTGGCGTAGGCCACTCCAGCACCTCGATATCGGCAGCGCTGGGCATGGCCATCGCCTCTAAATTGCAGGGCAACACGACCCGCCAACACGTAGCCGTGATTGGAGATGGTGCAATGACTGCCGGACTGCCGTTTGAAGCCCTCAACCACGCCGGCGTTTCCGGAACCAACCTCATCGTTATCCTCAATGATAACAACATGAGCATCGACCCCAACGTGGGCGCGCTCAAAGAATACCTGACCGACATTACCACCTCGCCTACCTGGAACAAGATGCGCGACGATGTGTGGAAATTTCTGGGCAAAATGCCCAACTCGCGCTTTCACCGCAAGATGGCCAGCCGACTGGAAGCGGGTCTGAAAGGCATGGTGAGCGGCGCTTCCGGAAATCTCTTTGAAGCTTTGGGGATGCGCTACTTCGGTCCGGTGGACGGTCACAACGTGGTGAAACTCGCCGAAACGCTGGAGCAACTCAAAAACTTGCCGGGGCCGAAACTGCTGCACATCAAAACCGTGAAAGGCAAAGGCTACGCCCTGGCCGAGAAAGACCAGACCTTGTGGCACGCGCCGGGCACCTTTGACAAGATTACCGGAAAAATCAACAAAAAAGCAGTGGTGAAGCCGGAACCGCCGAAGTATCAGGACGTTTTTGGCCACACGATTGTGGAGCTGGCGCATCTAAACCCCAAAATCATGGGCATCACTCCGGCCATGCCGAGTGGTTGCTCTCTGAAATACATGATGGAGGTGATGCCCGACCGCGCGCTGGACGTGGGCATTGCCGAGCAACACGCCGTAACGCTCTCCGCCGGACTGGCTACGCAGGGGATGAAGGTGTTTTGCAACATCTACTCTTCATTCATGCAACGCGCTTACGATATGGTGATTCACGACGTGGCGATTCAAAAGCTGCCGGTGATTTTCTGCCTCGACCGCGCCGGCCTGGTAGGCGACGACGGGCCCACCCACCACGGCTGCTACGATATTGCCTATATGCGCTGCGTGCCCAACCTGATTGTGGCCGCGCCGATGAACGAGCAGGAATTGCGCAACATGATGTACACTGCGCAGCTGGACGAAAACACGCTGCCGTATTCGATTCGTTACCCGCGCGGGCAGGGCGTGATGCCCGAGTGGCAAACGCCTTTTGAGAAGCTCGAAACCGGCACAGGGCGCGTTATTCAGGAAGGCGAAGAAGTGGCGATTCTCACGATTGGACATCCCGGAAATTTTGCGGTTTCGGCGTGCGAAAAGCTGGCGGAAGAAGGCCTGCGTCCGGCGCACTACGATATGCGGTTTGTAAAGCCTTTAGATGGCAGCCTGATGGATGAAATTGGCCGGAAATTCCGGAAAATCATCACCGTGGAAGACGGCACGATTGTCGGCGGTTTTGGCTCGGCGGTGTTGGAATGGCTAGCCGAACACGGTTACCATCCGCAGGTAGAAATGCTGGGCATTCCTGACCGCCTCGTGGAGCACGGCACACCCGACCAGCTGCACCGCGAATGCGGCTACGACGCCGAAGGCATTGCCCGCACTGCGCGGCAGCTTTTTGCAGCGGTTCCGGCAGAAGTTTTTCCGGAAATCGCGAAAGCGTAAGTGCCGGATTATAAAAAAAAAAGGCCGCTGCAAAGCGGCCTTTCTTATGTTACAGAACGGGCCGGTCGTGCGGCAAGAGATCTAATCTCCACTTCAAAATGCTTGGCAAGGCTAGACGTACTGGCGTCTACGGCTTGTTGGGGGCGCTACTAACCTTTCCTAATCTGCTAAGCCACCCGTTTGAAAGGACCTTCTAACCCGTTCGCAACGGGTTAACTACCCGTTCGGAAGGGGGCGGCCACCTGTTACGAACCGGTTGATTTTTCGGTAAAAAACATTTATTGACCCATTCGGAAGGGCTATCCACCCGTTCAGCAGGGGTTACCTATCCGTCCCGAAGGGGTTAATTGGTAGTATCGAACGGGTTGTGCACCCGTTTGCAAGGGGTCGATGCCTTTGGAAAACCGCACCGCGCGGCTAAAAAAGTCTCAAGAGGGAGGCTACTCTTGTCTTGCCGCCCAAAATGCGTTGTCGTGCCAGGTTCCACAAAATTCATAGGCAAATGAAATTTCCCCAAAAAACGATTTTGGGGAAGCATCTAAAGGGCTGGCAAGGTATTTTAAAGAAAGAAGAGTACTTACTAAAACCAACTTTTTATTATGCCTACCAACGAAAATCCCCAACACCAGGAAGGACCCGTAGCCAAAGCGATTGAAAAGCAAACCGCGAAGATTCCTTCAGACGTATTTCTGTGGTCTGCCCTTGGCTCTATGGCCATCTCGGCAACCGCTAAAATCATGAAAAAAGACGCACTCGCGCTTTTCGTAGGCCAGTGGGCGGCTCCGTTCCTGCTTCTTGGTATCTACAACAAAATCGTGAAACTCGAAGGCAGCGATGCCAATGACCACGGCGAAGAATACTAAGCCCTGTTCTCTTTTTTTCTTTAAAAGAAAGATGACCCCCAAAAGCGTTCCGGAAAAATTTCCGGAACGCTTTTCTTTTTATCCCCAAAAAAAGACCGGAACGCACCGGAAAGCCCGAAATTCGCAGGCGTGTACACTCTGAAGAAAAGTTTGGGTCAGCATTTCCTGACCGACGAAACCATCTGCCGCCAAGTGGTGGATGCCGTAACGCATACGCCCGGCATGCGCCTGCTGGAGATCGGGCCGGGCGGCGGCGCCATCTCCAAATATTTTGCCGGCTGGACCGATGTGGAATACAAAGCCTATGAGGTGGACGCCGAAAAAGTAACGTATCTGGAGCAGGCATTTCCCCAAATCAAGGGCAAAGTCATCCTGCAGGACATTCTTACTGCGCCCCTGCCCTGGGAGGAACCGTTTAGCGTGGTGGGTAATTTTCCCTACAATATTTCGTCGCCCATTCTGTTTAAAATGCTCGACTGGGAGCCTTTGGTGACGGAGGTAACCGGCATGTTTCAGAAAGAAGTGGCGCGCCGCGTGGCTTCCGGGCCGGGCAGCAAGGATTATGGCATCCTGAGCGTGCTGATGGGCGCTTATTTTACTGCCGAGTATCTTTTCGACGTGCCGCCGGGCGCTTTCAATCCGCCGCCAAAGGTGATGAGTGGGGTGGTGCGGTTCCGGAATTCCGGAAATCCGTTTGGCATCGAAGATCGTAAGTCGTTCAAGCGATTGGTGAAGGCCGCTTTCAACCAGCGCCGCAAAACGCTGCGGAATGCACTGAAAGGAACACTTTCGCCGGAAGCCCTGGCGGCAGACGAAAAAATGCACCTGCGCGCCGAGCAACTATCGGTGGCCGATTTTGTTGAATTGTATCAAAAATGGATGGGGAAATGAGTGTGGGGAAACTGGTTTTAATGGCCGCGCCGGTGCATCCGGTGCTGACCGAAGGGCTGCAGGCGCTGGGCTTCCAGCTGCGCCAGGCACCCGATATCCAAAAAGAAGAAGCCGGACGGATGCTGCAAGGCTGTGTGGGGGTGATTACTTCCACCCGCATTCAGTTGTCGCGGGCGTTGCTGGAGGCCAATCCGCAATTGCAGTGGATTGGCCGGATGGGCAGTGGGCTGGAGGTGATTGACACGGCAGCAGCGGCGGAACTGGGCATTGCCGTTTTTGCGTCGCCGGAGGGCAATTGCAATGCGGTGGCCGAACATGCGCTGGGTATGTTGCTTTCGCTTTTGAAAAAAATTCCGGCTTCGGCGCGGGAAGTAGAAAGCGGATTGTGGCTGCGGGAAGAAAACCGCGGCGAAGAGCTGGAAGGCAAAACCGTTGGGATTATTGGCTTTGGCCACACCGGGCGGGCGTTTGCCAAACTGCTGCGTGGCTTTGAGGATGTAGAAATCCTGGCGTATGACCCGTATAACGATCGTCCATTTCCGGAAAATGTAAAAGGGGCTTCACTAGCTGCAATCCAGCAAAAAGCCGATGTGATTAGTTTTCATGTGCCCATTGGGCCGGATACGCGCTATTATTTTGACGAAAATTTTTTGGCCGCGCTGCAAAAACCAGTGATTCTAATCAATACCTCTCGGGGCGAAGTGGTGAACAGCGAAGTGTTGGAAAAGGGTTTGATTTCCGGAAAAATACGGGCGGCGGCGCTGGATGTGTGGGAAGGAGAACCTTTGTCCCGGATGCCAACGGCAGAGAAAGACCGGCTGCTACGGCTGGCGCAACTGCCGCAGGTATTGGTGACGCCACACATTGCAGGTTACAGCTACGAGGCGCTGTACAAGATGAGTTTGGCACTTTTGCGCAAGCTGCGTGCCCATCTGGAAGATGGTAGAAAAATATCTTTATGAGGGTTTTGGTAGAACCGCACGTTTTTTTAACGGGTTATTTTATCTTTACGCTCTTTTTGGCTAATAAATCAACAGCAAAATCTTAATGATGGTACGTACTCTACGTTATCTGTTCCTGCTGCTGAGCACTGTAATCACAACACAGGTGCTTGCACAGACCGGCGGGATTGAGGGAGTTGTGAAAGATGAGCAAGGCGAATTGCTGCTCAGTGCATCCGTGAAGGTCACAGAAGGAGGTATCCTGAAAGGCGGTACGGCTACTGACTTAGATGGCAAATTCCTGGTAAAGCCGCTGAGCGCGGGCGTTTACGATGTGGAAGTGTCCTTCGTAGGTTATGTAACGGAGTTAATTCAGGGCGTTCAGGTTGTAAATGACCAAAATACGACCCTGACCATCGTGATGACCCGTCCAAAGGCAGCAACCGGCGGCAAAGGCAACACTACCATTGGCGAGGTAACGGTGCGTGCCACCCGCTATACCAAGCCGCTTATCGAACCTACGCAACCGGGTTCCCGCTCGGTACTGACGGCGCAGGAAATTGAAAAAATGCCGGTGCGCGACCTTGCTTCGCAGGTAGCCACTACGGCCGGTGTGCAGAAAAGCGGCCGTGGCGATGACCTGAACATCTCGGGTGGCCGTGCGGAAAACACGCTGATTATCATTGACGGTATCCTGCAGCCGGGCAGCCGCGCTTCCAACCTGCCTCCGGGTTCGGTTGGTTCGGTATCCGTTTATTCGGGTGGTCTGCCGGCACGCTATGGCGACGCTACCGGTGGTGTGATTTCTATTACTACTAAAGGTGTAACTTCCAAACTGCAGGGCAGCGTAGGTGGTGAGCAATCGATTGATGGCTACAACAACACACGCGCTTATTTTAACCTGAGCGGTCCGATCATTACCCGCAAAGACAGCAGCGGAAACAAGCGCGCTATCCTGGGCTTCACGCTGAACGGTGATTATCAGCACATCAATGATAACAACCCAAGTTTCTATAAAAACTATGTGTTGAAAGACGCCAAGCTGCGCGAACTGCAGGCGCGTCCGCTGGTAGCTAAAGAAGGCTCTACCGGTACGATTTACGTGAACGCAGGGGAATACGTAACCAAAAGCGACCTGGAATTACAGCGTCGTCGGCTCAACGCTGGCTATGATCGCGGTAGCCTGTTGGGAAAACTTGATTTTCAGATTGCCGAAAATGTGAACCTGACCGTTGGCGGACAGTTCGACATGAATGATGGCAGGAACTACAACCGGCTTTCCACCATTTTTGCGCCGGAGGGTATCGGTAACACGACGTCCAAGACTATTCGTGGTTATGCCCGCTTCACCCAGCGTTTTGCCAACAAATCGGCTGATGCCGATAACCTGATTTCGAACGCATTTTATACGTTGCAGGCCGACTATCAAAAAGAACTGACTGATGCTAAAGATGCAAAATTTGGTGAAGACATCTTTAAGTATGGTTATGTGGGTAAATTCTACGAAGACCGGGAAAAAACCTATCAGCTGGTAACTGACCCGACAACCGGTAAGGTTGGTATCTCACCAGATGCCGGACCAGGTCTGAAAAGCAATGTGCGTTTCGAGCGTTCTGAACTGAATCCGGTTCTGGCTAATTATAACAGCGTTCTGTTTAACGAATATGGCCTTCGCCCGCAAAGCATCGTTCCTGGCGTTCGTTCGGTGAATGGATTGCTGAACGGCGACCGGCCTTCTAATATCTACTCCGACTTCACCAATGTAGGGTGGGGCCGGTCTGGCTACAGCAAGGCTAACAACGATCAGTTTAGTGTTGGTATTGATGCCTCTTTCGACGTGAAGCCTGGCAAAAACCGCCATGCCATTGAGTTTGGTCTTTATTATCAACAACGTACCGAACGCTTCTATGGTGTTTCGGCCAACCAGTCTTCTCAAGGTGGAACGAATTCTCTTTGGGAGCGTGCCCGCCTGCTGACCAACAGTCACATCACCCGTTACGATTACGACAACCCGATTTTTGTGGTTAACGGTGTACGTTATACCAAGGAAGACGTGGACTCCGGCCGCATTAACCCAAGCCCAACCGATACCATTCTGTATAACTATCTGTATGTAGATAGCGCACAGTCCACTTTTGACCGCAACCTGCGCGAGAAGCTGGGTTTGGCTGCCAGCAACACCGACTACCTGAATGTGGATGCGGTGGATGTGGACAAGCTTTCGCTGGATATGTTCTCGCCTGATGAGCTTTTCAACAACGGTAGTTCTTTTGTAAACTACTCGGGTTATGATTATACCGGAAAGTTGCAAAGCGGAAATGCTTCCTTCAACGATTTCTTTACCAAGAAAGATGCCAATGGCAAATACATCCGTCCGATTGGTGCTTTCCAGCCGAACTACATTGCCGGTTATATTCAGGATAACTTTGAAATTGGTAAAGCCCGCTTTAATCTTGGGGTGCGTGTAGATCGCTATGACGCAAATACCCGCGTGTTGAAAGACCCATATTCGCTGTACGAAACCATTAAAGTAGGTGACTTGGGTAAAAACAATTACAATGCGTTGCTGGTAGATGAGAATGGTAAGAAAATGGATGTTCCATCCAATATCGGTAGTGATTATGTTGTATATATCAGCAACAACAGCCTGAAGACACCGCGTATCGTAGGTTTCCGCAGCGGCGACAATTGGTATGATCCATTTGGCAAACCAGTAGAAGATCCTACTTTGCTGAAAGCATATACAGATGGCCGTAACCCGGAACCATATCAGGTGAAAAACAGCACTACTGGTCGTGTAACAGACATTAAGGATCCGAATTTCGATCCGAACTCTTCGTTCACCGATTACACGCCGCAAGTAAACGTAATGCCGCGTCTTTCCATGTCGTTCCCGATTCAGGATCAGACCTTGTTTTATGCGCACTATGACGTGATCGTGCAGCGTCCACGCTCTTTCGTGTTTACTTCGCCACTGGATTATTACTTCCTCGCGAACCAGACGGGTGCACCGATTATCAACAATCCTAACCTGAAACCGGAAAAGCTCATCGACTACGAATTTGGGTTCCAACAAGCTATTACCCGTAAGACCGCAATCACGCTGAGCCTGTTCTATAAAGAGCGCCGCGATCAGATTCAGGTGCGTCCTTACCTGTATGCATCGCCCAACACGTACTATACATTTGGTAACCGTGACTTCTCTACTACCAAGGGCTTGCGGGTAAAGTATGACTTCCGTCGTACCGGTCCGTTGCAGTTTAACCTTGCTTATACGCTGCAATTTGCGGAGGGTACCGGTTCCGGCGTTGCTTCGAGCAACCGTGGCCGTACAGATGTATTCCAGACAGATGGTCAACTCAGCAACCTGATTTCGGCTTCTATTCCGAATGCTCGTACGCCATACTCGCTGGATTACGACGCCCGCCACAATATTGTGCTCAACGCGGATTATCGCTACTTTGATGGTGAAGATGCAGGACCGATGATCTTTGGATATCGTCCTTTCCGCAATGCCGGTGCGAACCTGATTGCAACCGCAATTTCCGGAACGCCTTACACCCGCTATGAAGATCCGGTAACCACAACGATTATTGGTCAGCCTTTCGCTTCTCGTCTGCCATGGCGTTTCCAACTGGATTTGTCGCTGGATAAAGACGTTGCTTTGAAAGGCATGGGACGTAAGATTGCAGACCAAACCGGATTGAGCGGCAAGCGTGCCCCGTTGGTAATGAATTTCTTCCTGAATATTCGTAACTTGCTCAACACCCAACAGATCCTGCAGGTGTATGGTTATACACAAGACCCGCGTGATAATGGCTTCCTGCAGCACCCGTTGGGACAACAAGCGATTGCTACTCAAACCTACGCGCCTTCGTATATTGACCTGTATAGCATCTCCCGCGACAACCCGGCTTATTTTGCCTTGCCGCGTACGATGGACCTGGGCTTCCGCCTTAATTTCTAATTCACTGTTTCACTCTTTTTGAGGATGAATAACAAACTTCGTTTTCCGGCACGCATTCTGGCCCTTACCGCGGCTGCAATGTTTGGAGCTGTTGCAAAGTCTGAGGCGCGTGCGCCGGAAAAGCCGCTGGACGGTCAGGCGAAAAAAATCCTGCTTAAAACAGCAGCTGGTTGTACGGTGCCGACCGCCAAAATCGACCTGGACATCAATAACATTCGGGCACAAATTATGACTTCGGGCAACATGTGGTATGATCCCGGAACCAATGATGCCCGCTATGAGATTCCCAAAGGCAGCCGTAAAAACTCGCTTTATGCCGGTGCACTGTGGGTAGGTGGCTATGATACACAGGGCAACCTGAAAGTAACTGCTCAAACCTACATATCGCAAGGAAAGAACGACTACTGGACCGGCCCGCTGGACCAGAACAACAACGTGGACGCGGCTACCTGTAGTCTGTGGGATCGTTTCTGGAAAGTTAATGCCTCTGACATTGCCCGTTTCCGGGAATTGGCAAAGCAATATGCCGGTGACCCACAAGGGCTTGAAGATGCCCTCGCAGGTGCCGAATTTGATGCTATCAGGGAATGGCCTGCTAAAGGCAGTGTTACTGCTAAGGGAACCAATGATCAGTTGATTACTTACCTGGCCACCACAACCCGCGACTATGCGCCTTTTATTGACGTAGATGGCGATGGTAAGTATGACTATACAAAAGGTGACTTTCCGGGTGATCCGAAGATCGGAACCCTTCAGGGGGATCAGTTTATCTGGCGGATCTATAACGATATGGGTAACGCCAAAACCCAGACCGGTACTGCCGGTATTGGGTTGGAAATCCAGGCTGCTGCTTTCGCTTTTTCCACGAAAGACTTCCTGAACGACGCGACCTTCTATAACTACCGCCTGATCAACCGGGGCAACCTGACGCTTGACTCCTGCTACACGGCTACCTGGACCGATGCCGATTTAGGTTTCGCCAATGATGACTACATCGGGTCAGATACGGCCCGTGGTCTTGGTATTCTCTATAACGCGAAAAGCGTGGACGGGAACGGAGCACCCAGCCATTATGGTAACCAAGTTCCAATGGTAGGAGTGGACTTCTTTATCGGTCCTAAGAAATTCTTTAAAGATTCGCTGGGTCGCGACACGTTTGTAAAGTTGAAAATGTCCAACTTTACCTACTTCTCCAATACCAGCACCAACCCTCCTGCGGCCATTACCGACCCAGACAATGGTCTTGAGTTTTACCGTTACATGAGCGGTTCTAATAAATTTGGTCAGCCTTTTACAAACGACTTTACAGGTGTTTGTAACAAAGAAACCAAAGGTTATGGCACCGGCCCGGTTTCCACAACCGTATGGACCGGAGATCCTTCGGTTCGTCCCAGTTGGTCAGAGTGCTGTAGCGATAACCCTCCCGGGGACCGGCGCTTTGTACACTCTGCAGGGCCGTTTCAGCTTACCGGTGGTGGCGTAACCAACGATATTACGATTGGTGCTTGCTGGGTAGCGGATGTGGGTGGTTGCCCAAATACCAGCTTTACTCGTATTAAACTGGCAGATGATGCGATTCAGGATTTGTTTGATAACAGTTTCTTACTGATCCAAGGGCCGGAAGCGCCCCGCGTTACCAAGCGGGAACTGGATCGTCGGGTAATTCTGTATCTCTCTAACGACAGCAATAGCAACAACTTCCAGGAAAAGTTTGGTTACGACTTGTCTCAACAACGCTACCGCGTGAGCAATGCCAAAACCCGCGACTTTGGTAACGGTGACAGTCTCTGGAAATTTGAGGGGTACCGTATCTTTCAACTGAAAAACAGTTCTGTAAACGCATCTAACATCTTTGACGAAGATGGCCGGGTGAACACAGCTGTGGCAGCCGAGGTATTCCAAAGCGACATTAAAAACGGCGTTACTGCTATCGTTAACCACAAGCAGGACAACGAAATCACAGGGGTGCCCGCTTTCAAATCTGTAAAGAAAGTGGATGGTACCGATCGTGGTATTCGTCACTCGGTTGAAATCACCCAGGATGCCTTTGCGACCGGAAACGACAAGAGTCTGGTCAACTACAAGACCTACTACTTTGTAGCGATTGCATACGCATATAATAATTTCAAAAACTTCAACCCGAATGACCTCCGTCAAACCCAAGATATGCCTTACTTGGAGTCGGTAAAAGGTCAGGGTGGCATTCCGATTCCGGTAATTGCAGCTATGCCTAACCCATCTAATACAGACATGGGTACGGTTCTAAACAGCGATTATGGCTCCAGCGTTAAAATTACCCGCATCGAAGGAACCGGTAATGGCGGCAATGCCCTTCAACTTACACCTGCTTCTGAAGATTCTGCTTTGATTGGCAACTACCAGGTAATCCGTCCTCAATACGTAGAAAACGCCGGTCCAATCAACGTTACCGTAGCAGACCCCGTGCTGCTCAAGGAAGCTGATTGGGAGCTTTCTATCACGGGTAATACTTCCTACCTGGGTGGTACGCAGCAGCAGGCAGATAGCATTAATCAGTTTGGTATTAAAGACAGTACTGGTTCCTGGAAGCTTACCATGAACGATGGCTCTACGCCGGTTACCATCTACAGCGAGCGCAACCTCAATGTACTCAACGAGCAGATTCTGCAACAGTATGGCCTTAGCGTAGAAATCCGGCAAGTAGCTGCTCCTGGTTATATTAATGACGAGACCAACGGGTACATCACCTCTGACGTCACTTTCAGCGATCCTACCCAAACCTGGCTCACTGGTGTTACCGATGGCGGTATTGACGGGGCTGATTACCGGAACTGGATTCGCTCCGGCGGCTACGGCGCAGGTACTGGCTATGGCACAAGTGACCTCGCTACCCACGACTGGATTCGGGACAATGGTCTTGGCGATGCCTATGACCCGGGTAAAGTCTATGAAAAACTCTTAGGCAACAGTACTCAAACCTTAGGTACATGGGCGCCTTATATGCTGACTGCCAACGCAGCCAAAAGAGACAGTCTCCAGCACGCCATGATGCCTTCCAGCGTCAATGGCCCCAATACGCTGCCATTGTCTCTGCTTCCCAGCGTAGATGTTGTGTTTACAGCTGATAAGAGCAAATGGACCCGGTGCGTGGTAGTCGAAACCAACCCAAGTGCCGACTTTAGCGAAGGTGGTGTAGCCAAGTTCTCGCTGCGCGCTCACAAAGGCTGGAACAAAGACGATATTGACGCGGGTGGTAATCCCATCTATAACGATTCTATGGGTCGTTCCTGGTTCCCGGGTTATGCCGTTAATCAGGAAACCGGCGAACGCCTGAACATCTTCTTTGGTGAAGATTCCTACCTGCAAAGCGACCGGGGAGGAGATATGATCTGGAACCCAACCAATACGCTGTTTTCTTCTGGCTCGCCTGTGTTTGGTGGTCGTCACTTCGTTTGGGTAACCAACACCCGCTATGATGAGTGCGATAGCATCTACAACCTTTTGAGAGGCAATCCAAACCAACGTGTCCGCGCTTTCTACCTGCCGGTATGGGCTGGTATGCCGATGGCCAACAACCTGTTGTCGCTAAAGGATGGTTTGATCCCAACTACCACCCGCCTGCGCTTCCGCGTATCCCGTCCGTATGCGCAGTTTGTGCCCAGCGCTGTGGATACCCTGCGGCCTAACAATGGTTTCCCGCTTTATACCTTCAGCACAAAAGGCCTCGGTGCCAAACCGCTCACCGACGCAGCCAACAACACCGACAAACAATCGCTGCTCGACCGTATTACCGTGGTGCCTAACCCGTACTACGCTTATGCAGAGCATTACGAGCAGAACCGTCTCGATACCCGCGTTCGGGTAACCAACCTGCCGCATCGCGCTGAAATCAGCATCTACAGCATCGACGGTACCCTGGTGCGCCGCTTGACGAAAGACAACCCCGGCCAAGCCTACCTCGACTGGGATCTTCGCAACGCAAAAGGCCTGCCTATCGCCAGTGGTATGTATCTGTTCCACGTCAAGGCAGAAGGCATCGGAGAAACCATTGTTCGCTTCTTCGGCGCCATGCGTCCCCTCGACATCCGAAACTATTAATTCACCTATTTCCGGAAAAGCAGCCCCAGAAAGCTGCTTTTCCGGAATTCCTTACTCCTCTGAGAAGACGATATGAGATTTCTAAACTCTACCCGCTTGGTGGCTGTTCTCGCCATGAGCACGCTGGCACTCACCGCTCAGGCCGGCAATAAAGACCGCACCGGTCAGGGAGGCGCTGCAGAGCTACTGGTGAACCCCTGGGGTCGCAGCACGGGCGTGTTTGGTCAGGATGCAGCACACGTAGGCGGCATTGAGGCCATGCGCGTAAACATTGCCGGCCTCGCTTCTGGTGCTCGCACCGAAGTGGGCGGCTCCTACAACCGATTTTTCAACTCCACCGATATTGCCGCCGTCAACGCCGGTATCGCGCAACGCCTCGGCAACGCCGGTGTCCTGGGTGTGAACCTGTTCTCCATGAACTATGGCGAAATTCCCATCACAACCGTGAATAACCCTGCGGGTGGTGTAGGAACCTATCGCCCTTCTTTCCTGAACATCAGCGTAGGCTTTGCCCGCGAGTTCCGTGATGGCATCCGCGCTGGGGCTTCTGCCACCTTCATCAACCAGCAAATCTCCAACGTGGGGGCCAGCGGCATTTGCTTTGATGCCGGTCTCCAATACAGCACCGGTAAGCGCGATAACTTCCACTTTGGTGTAGTCCTGCGCAATGTAGGTACCAATATGAAGTTTACCGGTGAAGGCTTTACCTACAATGCTGAAGCCGAAGGCAACAGCACCTTTACTAAGACGGTCTCCAACCCAACAGAAGGCTTCCAGCTGCCGACTTACCTGCAATTGGCGACCTCCTACGACTTCTACCTCGACGAGCGGGCCTTTAGCGGCGACAGCACCGAGATGCCCCGCCACCGCCTTACCCCCATGTTCTCTTTTACGTCCAACTCCTTCCTCAATGATTACATCGGCGGTGGGATCGAATACGCCTTTAAAGAAACCTTTATGCTCCGCGGTGCCTATCGCCACGAAGAAGGCATCATGGACAACAGCTTCTACACCGGCTGGAGCGCCGGCGCTTCCGTTGGTATCAACGTAGGCCGCGACCGCGAGGCCTCCGAAGACCGCAAGGCCTATCGCGCACCCAAAATCATGGTGGACTACTCCTTCCGTCCCACACAGCGCCCGGCCAACGGCGTCCATGCCGTTTCGCTGCGCTTCATGCTGCGATAATTCCCTCTTTTCCGGAACGTATTTCACACCTCCGGAGCCCCTCTTTTAGCACACAACACCGTGAGCAACGCTTCTGTACTACACAGGGGCGTTGTTCTTTTTTATTTTATTTCAAAACCCCGTAAAAACGACCAACAGATGAACACCGTAAACTATGTTACCCAGGAAACGCTCGACCAGATGAAAGAAGAGCTCAACACCCTGCGCACCACGGGCCGCGCCGAAATCGCGCATGCCATTGCCGAAGCCCGCGAGAAAGGCGACCTGAAGGAAAACGCCGAATACGACGCCGCCAAGGAAGCTCAGGGCCTCCACGAAGCCAAAATTGCTCAGCTTGAAGCCGCCGTGGCCACCGCCCGCGTCCTTGATACCAAGGATATGGACACCAGCAAGGTCTCTGTACTCAGCAAAGTCAAAATCACGAACCTCAAAACCAAGAAAATGGTGGAATACCAACTGGTTTCGGAAAGCGAAGCCGACCTCAAGCTGGGCAAGATCTCTGTGAGCAGCCCCATCGGCAAGGGGTTGCTGGGCAAAGCCCCCGGCGAAGTGGCCGAGATTCAGGTTCCAGCCGGCGTGATGCAGTTCCGGGTCGAAAGCATTAGCGTATAAGATATAGAACAGTGGATAGTGAAGAACGAATGGCCCTTCTCGGGAAAAGCCCCTAGGATTCTTCTTCCATCCCCCGCCAATCCTCCACTATCCACTATTCACTATCCGTTATCCACTATCCCATGTCTTCTATTTTTTCGCGCATTGTGGCCGGTGAAATTCCCGCCTACAAGATTGCTGAGGACGACCAGTTCCTCGCTTTTCTCGACATCCACCCGCAAGTGCCCGGCCACACGCTGGTTATCCCCAAAAAAGAGGTGGATAACCTCTGGGACCTCGACGAGGCACTGCTCCGCGACGTCCTTCTTTTTGCCCGCCCCATCGCCAAGGCCATCGAGAAGGCTTTTGATTGCAACCGCTGCGGCCTCTCGGTGGTGGGCCTGGATGTTCCGCACGCCCATATCCACCTCCTGCCCATCCACGCCGCAAAAGATATGCACCTGGGCAGCAGCGCAGCCGCAGAGAAGGCTTCTTTGGAGGAAACCCAGCAGCGTATCCTGGCCGCCCTCGCGGGTTAGGCCGGCTCTCCCACCTTCCGGCCCTGCCCAATCTGCTTTCATGCAGCTCCTGGCTGGGGCTTTTTCGTGTGGATGGGTTTTGAAGGATTTTGGAAGAAAGACCTTTGCTTTTGGAGCGTCTTTCTCTTCTTTTGGGAAGGATAAAGGCTATTTTGAGAAACCTCTCTTGCGTTCCGACTCAACTGCCTACCATTTTTACACTCCTATCTTCCGTTTGTACTCAAATTTCTCCTGTTCCCGGCTGCCTCCATCCTGTTCCCAAAAACCGGGAAGGGTAGAGAGGTGACCGGGAACGCGAGGGAGGCACCCCAAAAGGCGTTGGCTTTGATAGAAAAGAAAAAGGAGCGGGGCCCCA